>NZ_JAEKNT010000150.1 GCF_016406725.1 Sphaerochaeta sp. S2
GAGGAAACGACTATCGCTCTTCCTGATGCAAAGAATCTTATTGATGTACTGACACAAAAAAAGGTGGAAGGATCTCGAATTGACCTTCCACCACGTGGTGTTGCTATCCTCTCTTATACATAGAGAGGATGCCAGATCTTCATGCCACCAAGGCCACGATTGTCCCATGCATAGTAGGGTATCAGTCTGATCTTGGTGGGAATTGCCTGCAAAGATGGTAGGTCTTGATAGAGCCCCTTCTCACTCCAGTCGAGTGACTGATAGGAAATACCATCCTCACTTTCAAGGCAAAGTACTTCTGTCGATCCTATGGTAGTAACCATCTCGCTGAATTGAGCAGTACTCTTCAGTCCAAGACCTGGCCAATATGAGTTATTGTTATCAATCTCTTCACTACAATAGAGTACTGGACCTCGCATTACTGCTACTTGCATTTTCGATGCTTCAACCAGAGGATGAGCCAAGACTAATCGTGGTTGCATGTCCAACTCCAGGATGATTTCATCACCAGCCTTCCAGGAGCCGGATACCGGAATATAGCTGTTGGCATCCTTGCTACCCAGCCTGCGATCCCCGAGCGTACCGTTTTTTACCCAAGAAGGAATACGAACGTACAGGGTACAATCCACAGATTTCTCTTGTTCAAACGTAAAACGGATTATACCATCCAAAGGATAGTTTGTTTCTTGCCGCAAAAGTACCTCTTTACCACCTATCTGGAAATGTGATTTACAATCGCCATACATACCAGTGTAAATACCGTCCTCTCTTAAAGCGTAGGTGTATTCACTGCTTTCAGAAAGTATCCTGAACATGTTCGGGGGGCAGCAGAACGAAGATAGATACTCGCTGCGGGTGCGGTCCCACTTTAGGTGGAAGGGGAGTGGTTCTTGCTCTCTTTCAAGGGGATTCGAGTAGAAATATCGCTTTCCATCCAAGCTTTTCGATGCAAGGATAAGGTTGTAGAAGGATTGCTCGATTCTATCAGCATGTACTGCTTGTTCATTGAGTTTGAACATTCTCCAATTCAGGAAAATATTACCTATGGTTGCACAGGTCTCATTGTAGGCTGTAAGATTTGGTAGTTCATAAGGACGTCCATATGATTGGTGTGTCCTCTGGAGATTGGGATGGTCGCCGGCATACCCTGATGGGGAGACTCCGTCATAGAGCGCCCCACAACCGCTGTTGATATACATCTTGGTGTACTCTTCACTCTCCCATACACGTTCCAGCATAGCTCTGTGGCTTTCATTCCCAAGTTCTGCATACAAGTCGGCAACCCCGCCATACAGGTAGGTAGCCCTCACCGCATGTCCCAACATCTCATCATGTTCAGAGAGCTTGATTCGATCTTGGTTGTCATCGGTGCCGTTCTTTACCTGGTCACGGAGGCGAATGGCTAATTCAGCTGTCTCAAGATGTGTCTTGTCTCCTGTGATTCTATAAAGGTCGATGAGTGCCATGTAATGGGAGGGGCAAATGGCTGTCTTGGCAGAATCGTTTCGCTCCGCTTCTTCAAAAAGGGACTTCAGGCAGGATGCGGCCTTGATGCCAAGATCAAGCAAAGATTTCTCTCCTGTGCTCATGAAATGAACACACCCAGCGGTGATAAGGTGCCCAAGATTGTACGCTTCAAAGTTCAAGCTATTTCCCAGTTTCTGAGCATCCTCTCCTTGCTTGAGGCGGATTGAGTACTGGGTAAAGATATAGCCATCCTCACGCTGTACGCTTGCTATGAGCTTGATTGACTGATCAATTAGTTGCTTCAAGTCAGCATCTTTGGTTACTCCATAGATATAGGAAGCTCCCTCAAGCCATTTGTAGAAATCACCATCTGCAAATGGAGGCCCCTGGTGGGAGCCCTCTTGCAGCCCAGCAGCAATTCGGAAGTTTGCAAGGCAGTGACTGATATCATCCGAATCGAACAGGTGATAGATGTTTGGGAGAATGTTCTTAGAGATACCAGTAAACTGCTCTTGCCAGAATCCTCCACTCCAGTGTGTGCTGTGCATTGGTTGGTTCTCGAGTGAGGCGTGTGTTCCGTAGTGCTGATGTTCCATGAAAAAGACTCCTAACCTTTCACCGCTCCGGAGGTAAGTCCGGCGATGATATGTTTTTGTAGTAATGCATAGACGATGAGGACAGGGAGAACAGCCATCATCATAAATGCAAAGACGGTTCCCCAGTTTGTATAATACTGGGAGACAAAGTTGTAAATACTGATGACGATCGGCCATTTCTTGCTGTCACTTATCAAGTAGAACGGGGCCTGGAAGTCATTCCAGACATTGGTAACGGTAACGATGGTGCTTGTTACCAACGGTGTTCTCAGAAGAGGCACGATAAGCAAGAGAAACATTTTTGGGTAGCTGCATCCCTCGATAAGTGCTGCTTCATCAATCTCACGAGGAACCGTTTTCATGAACCCGGTAAGCAAGAAGACGGAGAACGGAAGGTTGATGGCTGTATAGAAGAGAATAATACCTAAATAGGTGTTATGGATCCTAGTCTGCATCATCAGCTGAATAGTGGGGATAATGGATACAGGTACAATAATTCCGCCAAAAAGGGCAAAATACAACCAGTTTCCCATCTTCCCTTGTTTTCGTTGAATAACGAATGCAGCCATTGCTGCCGATGCATTGACCAGGAAGGTAGCAATCGACGTTATAATGAGACTATTTCGTAGCCCTCTCCAGAAATAGGATTTGGAGAGTACGTTCACATAGTTCTCAAGTGTTGGGGCTTCTGGCAGCGTCAGGCGGAAGAGAGCCGACTCTCGCATATCCTTGAATGAGTTTACCAGCATCATGGCAAATGGCACCAGGATGACCACCGACAAAGCGATACATAGCAGATAGAGGAAGAGTGAATAGGTTTTTCTAGAAATGGTCATAGCTCAATCTCCCTCCTCTTCAGTAGCAATAGAACAGGTAACCCGACAATAATGATTAAGAGGCTTAGAATGATGTTTGCTGCCGTTCCCATACCATAGAGCCCAAGGCTGAACATACTCATGATGTAGGTATTCATAACCTCAGTTGCATAACCGGGGCCTCCATTGGTAAGTACCAAGATCATAACGAATACTTTCATGGTTCCAATAAGTGCAAGCACAATGTTGATGGTGATCGAAGGGGCAAGCAAGGGGAGGGTGACATTGGTCAGCTTCCAGAACCCATTGGCACCATCGATATCGGCGCTCTCATAGAGGTCATGGGGAATTGCCTGCAGTCCTGCTAAATAGATCACCATGCTGAACCCTGTAGTTCTCCAAACATCTGTCATGATGGTGGAAAACAGTGCAATGGATGGATCGTTGAGCCAGTCATTTGCGAGGAATCCCATCCCTATGGTTCTCAGTGCTTGGTTGAGGATTCCATGAGCAGGATTATAGATTGCAGTGAATAGATAACCGATGACCACCGGTGATATCACAAACGGAAGGAAGATAACGGTTCTAAAGAGATTCCTTCCTTTCAAACGGGCATTATTCAGGAGCACTGCCAGGAACAACCCGAGGAAATTTCTGGTAAGTGTTACACTGAATGAGTACGTCAAGGTGTTTTTCAGGGTTGAGCGAAACTTGACATCAGCGAAGAGTTCTCTGAAGTTTTCCATTCCAATGAAGGAAATCACCCTTCTATTGATATTCCAGTCAGTGAGACTATAGTAGAAACTGGTAAGGGTAGGAA
>NZ_JAEKNT010000151.1 GCF_016406725.1 Sphaerochaeta sp. S2
GTCTTTGTGGAGGCCGCAATGCCCTTGGCATCGAGGCCATAATGGGCAAACAGTTCAAGGCTGTTTCCTGTGACCAGATATTCATCTGGGAAGGCAAGGGTTTTCACCGGTACTGGATGATTGGCACAGACAATCTGACTGACTGTTGCTCCCAGTCCCCCGTTGATACTATGTTCCTCAACCGTTACCAGTGCACCGGTCTCCTTTGCAGCCTTGATGATCGCCTCTTCATCGAATGGTTTAAGGGTAGCCATATCGAGGACCCTGGCCTCTATACCCTCATCACTGAGGAGCTTTGCTGCCTCAAGGGTATGGTAGACAAGTTCTCCGCAGCTAACCAGGGTAACGGCTTTTCCTTCTCGCAACGTGTTGGCTTTCCCCAAGGTAAAGGGTTTCACTCCCAATTCCTCTGTGTAAATCTGGGGAATTTTCTCTCTTCCTATCCTGATAAAGAAAGCACCCTTTTCTTGTGCGATGGCCCTTACAACCTCTTCTGTTTGCACGGCATCGCTGGGGAGGATAATGGTAAGGTCAGGGATACAGCGTAACGTTGCGATATCATGCAGGGTGTGATGGCTGGACCCGAGGGCTCCGTAGCTCACTCCTCCGCTCACTCCCAGCACCTTCACATTCTGGTGGGAGTAGGCTACATCAACTTTCAGTTGTTCGAGACTTCTTGCTGTCAGGAAGCAGGCAGGGGCACACACAAATGGATTCTTGCCAACTACCGAGAGGCCTGCTGCCACACCGATTTCATTCTGTTCAGCGATACCGATCTCGACGAATTGGTCGGGCAGGGTCTCTACAAAAGTATTCAAGGAACAGGAGCCACGAGCATCACTGCTTATGACGATGATCGAGGGGTCTTCCTTGGCTAGGGCGAGTAGAGCAGTGGTATAAGCCTCCCTGCAGGCGCGGTAATCAGACATTCTGTAGCTCCTTCTCCATGGATTCAAAGTCGAGCATGGCCTGCTCATACAGGTTTTGGTTTGGAACTCCATGGTGCCAGGAGGGGATATCCTCCATCTCCTTGACCCCTTTTCCTTTTGTGGTATGGGCTATGATCAGAGAGGGTTTGTTCTCCTTGAACGGTGCAGCCTTGAGCGTATTCACTACCTCGGTCATGGAGTTCCCATCGATTTCCTTCACTTCCCAACCAAAGCTTTCCCAGCGCTGACGCAGGGGCTCCAGTCCCATGACATCCTCAGTCGACCCTGATATCTGCAGGTGATTTCTGTCAATGATTGCAACCAGATTGTCCAGTTTGTAGTGGCTTGCAGCCATTGCAGCTTCCCAGACCGATCCTTCGGCAAGTTCTCCGTCGCCCATGAGCGTGAAGACCCGGTTTGTTTTTTTATCCTTCTTCAAGCCAATCGCCATACCTACCGAGATGGAAAGTCCATGACCCAAGGCACCGGTATTCATCTCAATTCCGGGAATTTTGTTGTTGGGATGCCCAATAAGCGGACTTTTATATTGGCAGAAGGTGGAGAGCAGGCTCTCATCAAAGAATCCACGCTTTGCAAGTGCAGAAAGGTAGCCTTCTACACTATGCCCTTTGGAGAGGATGAAGTAATCCCTTCCTTCCCACTTGGGGTTGGAAGGATCGATGTTCATGACTTCAAAGTAGAGTGCTGTGATCACATCGGTGGAGCTGAGAGCTCCGCCGGTATGCCCGGCTTTCGCTTGATAAATCATGGAAAGCAGGGATTTTCTTACTTCGAGTGCTTGTTGTTTGAGCTCTTGTATTGTCATTACCATCCTCTTTTACTGCATGCTGGGGACATCTTCCCCACGGAGATAGGCCTTTACATCTTCCTCAATTGGATCGTAGAAGTCAGCCTTGATCCCAATGTACTTGCAAGCTTCATAGAGGATGGGAACGATGTTCTGGTGAATGCCGACACAGTGGTGAATGTAGGGACCTGTGACGATTTTCTCTTCCAGGCGTTTGATGTTGTCCACCTCAATCCAGAGATAGGTTCCCATGCCCTTGGGACCAGAGGTGCCTTTTGCGTTACCAAGCAGCAGAGAGTACTCTCCGTTGTCTCCGTCAAAGCGGCAAAGAGTCAAATTGCCTCCCTTTGCTTCTGCAGTAAGGCTTCCAGGGTGATCAAACGCAAGCGGGTAGCCCAGGACAGGCTTTTCTTTTGCCACGGATACGGGCCACGGTCCACAGTGCTGCAAGAGCTCTCCGTTGGGGATGTCGGGGTGACGGATGGTCCAGTCAGCGAAGAAGGAACGGCTCTTGTCCATGCCGGCTGCTTCCACCAAGAGAGCGGTAATTGCGCCGTGGATGTCTGTCTCGCAAACCACAGGTACGCCTTCATCGTTAAGCAAGGCATTGGCAGCACAGGGCATGATGCCAAGCTCTCCCTGTAGGGCATTCCAACACTGGATGGCAACTGCATTGCATCCATACTGCTCTCTCAGCTTTGCCATTGCCACCTTAAGGGCGGCCACTGTTTCCAGTTGTTCCTCAGTAACCTTGATGATCATCGATTCCCTGATATAAGTAATGACCTCTGCTACTGCTTCCTTCTCCTCAGCTTTGCATTTCTTGACCGTTTCTATCAACTCAGGCATTGGGATAGGGGCAAGCTGTACGTTGAACCGCTCGAGTAGTTCCCCTTCATTGCACATGGTGGTCATGAAGTCGTAGGGACGGGTGGAGATCTGGAGAATCCTGATGGACTTGAAGGTCTTTACCGTATTGCAGACAGCAAGGAAATCCCGAATGCCTCTCTCGAAGACTGGATCATTGAGCCTGCAGTTGGTCATGTAGGTAAAAGGTACCCTGAACCGTCTAAGGACTTTGCCGGTTGCAAAGAGACCGCACTGTGTATCCCTGAGTCTCTCTCCATTAGGCTCTGGCCGTTCATCCAACGGGCCCCAGAGGAGAACAGGTACACCCAGCTCTTTTGCAAGACGTGCTGAGACATACTCAGTGCCAAAGTTGCAGTGGGGGAGGAAGAGTCCATCCACCTTTTCAGCTTTGAATTTCTCCAGGATTTTTACCATATCCTTGTCATCATAGAGGAGGCCCTCCTCATTGATGTCTGTAATGTCTACGAATTCGATACCGAGCTCGACAAGCCGATCTCGAGTGAGGTTACGATATTTAATGGCATCCGGTGCACTGAAAATACTTCTACGGGTGGGTGCATACCCTAATCTGATGGTTGGCATGATGCGCTCCTTCTTCTCTGGTTTTTCGCTACCTTTATCGTAAGCTAAGATATTGAGTTCGTCAATGAAAAATGTTTCGTTTGTTTTCTTTTAAGTTTACATTTATTTACGCTTACAATGTATATAAATGTTCTGTATCTAGTCATACAGTTGAATATTCTTGATTCTACTTGAAAATGTATGATGCATTGGGATTGTTGTAATTCTGTTCTTTTCTTTTCATTTGTTTTCGGTTATGATGTCAATTGAAATAGAACAAGAGGTACCATAATGTTTCAGGATCAGCGAAGAGAAAAGATTCTCCAGTTGTTGCAGGAGAATGGCAGTTGCCGTGTACAAGAGTTAAAGGAGCTATTTAACGTCTCCGAGCCAACCATTCGTGGGGATTTGGAGAGTTTGGAAAAACGAGGGTTGATCACCCGCCAACATGGGGGAGCCTTCCTCAATACGCTCACGACCAACACGCTTCCTCTTACACTTCCACGACGTGGACATGAAGAGGAAAAAGCAAGAATTGGAATGAAGGCGGCACAGTTTGTCTCTAATGGGGATTCAATTATTTTGGATTCAGGTTCAACTGTTACCGAGATGGTGAAACATCTTGGCGACCGTACCAATCTTAGTATCGTAACCAATGCGTTGAATGCAGCATTGCATCTTGGAATGGAGCCCTCGAATCATGTTCTGGTAGTAGGAGGGGAGTTCAAACCCCCCACGCTCTCCCTTACTGGGGAGAAAGGTCTCTTGCTCTTTGAGAATCTCTATGTAGAGAAGCTCTTTCTCGCTACAGGTGGATTCAGCTTGGATGCTGGTCTTACCTATCCTTCATTTAGCGACATTGCTCTTAAGCGTGCCATGATAGCCTCAGCAAAGACTGTCTACCTGCTCGCTGATTCAAGCAAGCTGGAAAAGGTGCTTTTTGCCTCACTTGGATG
>NZ_JAEKNT010000152.1 GCF_016406725.1 Sphaerochaeta sp. S2
GTCTGGAGGGTAACACCCAAGGAAGCACCAAGTTTTGTTTCTTCATCATATGTCCTGAAGTAACCAGTTGAGAATACAGCATCTAGGGGAGATGGATCGGTGCCATAGGTACGGGTAAGTTGTTCCAGAAGCTGTCCCAATTCCTCCCTTTCCAATTTACTCAACTGCTCTTGCTCTTCAGCAATTTCAGTAAGCAATGACAATACCTTATTGGCACTATAGGGTTTTACAGCTATCTGTTTGTCGATTAATCCACGAATCTGTGCATTTTCTAATACTTGATATGCACGATGATCTAGAGGCACCGAAAGCTGATCAGCAGCAGTAATTGCAGAGAGAGTGAAAAGCAACACACCAATTAGTAAAACAATACGTATAGTTTTCATAATATATCCTATTAATTTTCTATTGTAGCAAGCTGATCAACAAACCAATTTTGTAGAGCCCTAATTCTTCTCATGAAAGCTGAGGGAAGATCTACGGTAATACCGAAAACACCTACTTCTGGTTCACGATCCTCAATGGTTGTAAGAGCACATAGCAACAAGCCATCCTCCATCTGGTATGTGCCCATACTGATGCGGAGTTGTTCTTTTGGAACGGCTGTAAAAATACCAAATACCCGGATCGTACTGATATTCATGATCTCTACAAATATTTCCCTGTCACTATTCGTATAGGTGTGTAGGTAACGATTACCGCCAAAGGAACTATCTCGCTGGAAAACATAGCTCTGTACAGAGTATGGAAAAGTAGTGGCTACAGGGTCTGGGAGTAGATTGTTCAGATTTTTGCTATCTTCCATGTAGGATGATTTTTCGATGAGTATTTTTGGCTTATTTCCAGCTCTCCAAGAAATATAGGTTATTCCTTCTTGTGTGGATATTGCTCTAATCTTATTAAAGATCGCCAGTTGCCGATCTTCTGTGCTCATGGCTTTCAGCTCTGGTCCATAGGGAATATAACTTACTGCAGCAATACTGAATCCATTTGTTGATTGTTCAGCAATGACAGCCCTATCATACGCTTCAGTTCCTTTTGCAAAAAATTGAGTTATCTTTCCTCCATCAATCGTTTCACCATCAATAATGTTTCCGTCCAGAAGTTCCTGAATCTGGGATGACGTTAACGCTGGCAAAGTCGAACGAATTTCCTGTTCTGCCGCAAATAAAGACGAAAAACCCAATACACACAAAATTATGCTGAGTAAATACTTTCTCATAACTTCCTCATTAATACGCATTCTCATTTACAAATCCTCTAAAGAAAGTAAAGAGTACAATCTTTAGATCAAAGGGCAAAGTCCAATTTCTTATATAGTATAAATCAAATTCAATTCTACGTTCCAGAGACGTATTTCCTCTCCAACCATTTACCTGTGCCCATCCAGAAACCCCTGCCTTAAATCTATGGCGCATCCTATATCCAGGAATCTCGTGATTGAATTTCTCAACCAATTCAGGCCTTTCAGGTCGTGGTCCGATCAAACTCATCGAACCACCAATAACATTAAACAACTGGGGCAACTCATCCAAGCTCGTTTTTCTGAGAAATCGGCCTATCCTGGTAATCCTTGGATCATTCTCTTCTGTCCAGTGGGCATTCCCTTCAGGGATATCAGTTCTCATACTCCTGAATTTATACATGATAAACTCTTCTTCATCTCGCGTAATCCGTTTTTGCTTGAAAATAATGGGGCCTGGTGAAGAAAGTTTAATCAATAGCGCGATCAACAGTAATACTGGGGAAATAAGCACTATACCAAAACTACAAGAAACAATATCAAAGGTGCGTTTCATAAAACGCTGAAAGAACCCCATCTCTGCAGCATTAAGAGTAAGCATTGGTATCCATCTAAAATCAGAAATTTGTGTACCAATGTACGATTCCGGTACACTGGGTAGCATTACTACTTTTTCATTGAGCAGATCCAAGGCCTGTGCTACCATCTTTTCTTGCCTTTTATGCTCTTCTCCTGGATATCCAATCACTACCAGATCAGGATTTGTCAATGCAACCGCTTCACGCAACAACCCTGCATTGATTTGTCTTGCACCGCCGATGGATACTCCTTCTCCATCGAATTGACCAACCAATTTGATACCATGCATCCGCCTACTATGCAATGCACTTTCATAATGTTCAAGTTTCTCTCCATACCCAACAAGGAGTATACGTCGTGTATACTTTCCTTTCTTGTAACTTTTCTTTATATGGGAAGAAATGATGGTC
>NZ_JAEKNT010000153.1 GCF_016406725.1 Sphaerochaeta sp. S2
ATCTATCCCTCCCAGATAGCGTGGTACCGTTGGGTAGAAGATGGGCTGGGAGAGATCCCCTTATATGCCTTCACCCATATTCCTTTACCCGAATTCTCATTGCTTTGGGAGAGTGGAACAGCAAAGGGGGTAAAACTTGATAAGATTGTCAATGTACCTCTGGAAAATAGTGGCCTATTTGCTGCCATGCAGGAGAGAGGAAACACGGTGGCTGTTTTCAGTGGCCATGACCATTTGAATGATTTTCATGGAGTTTGGGAATCCATAGACTTACACTATGGCAGAAGTGCAAGCTATGGATCCTATGGATCAAAAGACCACGTAAAAGGAGTGAAAACCATCACGCTCTACGCTGATGATACGCCCTATATGGTCCAGACCTATACCGTGGACCAGTGGGGACTGTAGGAGGAACAGTAATGGATCACGAGGTAACACAGAAGCAGGACCTGCTGAACAAGAAGGGACATATCAAGGAAGAAGGTTGGGCTCGCCATCCGCTTTGGCGATACGACCGTTCAGCCATAAAGGGTGGTCGTCTCAGGATCAAGGAGTGGGATTACTACGCAGTTATCAATACAGAGAAACGCTATGCAGTAACTGCTACGATCAGTGACCTAGGGTATGCAGCGCTCTTTGCTATCAGCTATATAGATTTTGATCGAAAAGCTGTAAGTCAGACTGATGCAATCCGCTTTTTTTCTCTTGGAAAGATTGGCCTGAGTGCTTCCAGTACTGAGGACAACCAAGTTTCCTGGTCAAACACCAACCTACGACTTGCATTTATCAAGAAGGGAACACAGCGGCATTTGATGGTTGCATGCCCTTCCCTTGTGCTTCCTGACGGAAGTGTAGGTCTCGACTTTGACATAGTCCTCACCCAAGAACCGGAGTCAGAGAGCCTGAATATTGCAACCAGCTGGAGTGAACAGCGTAAGGCATTCTATCTCAACGAGAAAGTCAATTGCCTCCCTGCAAAAGGGAATATCCGAAGGGGTATGGAAAGTGAGGAATTACTTAGAGGTGAGGCATGGGGGGTTCTTGACTGGGGACGTGGTCGATGGACCTATACAAACACCTGGTACTGGGCGAGTGCCTCTGCCTTGGTGGAAAATGTCCCCTTCGGCTTGAACCTTGGCTATGGGTTTTCTGATAGAAGCACAGCGAGTGAGAATGCCATATTCTATAATGGCAAGATACATAAGCTCGGCACGGTCGAATTTGTATTCTCAAGGGAAGACCTAAACAAGGCGTGGAGAATCAAGGATGACCAAGGGAGGCTCAACATGGTATTCACTCCGGTGGTTGACCGCTCCAGCAATACCAATTTTGTGGTGATTCAATCCAAGCAACATCAGCTGTTCGGGTATTTTAGCGGGACCTGTATTCTTGATGATGGCTCTGAGATTGCTATCAAGGAGGTCCCTGGGTTTGCAGAAGAGGTCTACAATCGCTGGTAGGGCTTTTTCCATAATTCGGATGTGTATGTCTTGCAAGAACTTGTTCATTTGTATAAACTGGGGAAGTTGTATTGCATGTCTCGGTATTTAACCGATAATCCACTCATACATTAACATTATCAGGAGTTCCATGTCAGAGTTATTAAGCTTTGCGGACCTAGGACTGTCCGCTCAAACCATTGCCGCCGTCAAATCCAAGGGATTTGAAGAACCAACTAAGATCCAAGCAGCGTGTATTCCATTGCTTCTCAAGGACCAGGTTGATGTCATCGGCCAGGCACAAACCGGAACAGGCAAAACTGCCGCTTTCGGTCTCCCCATTCTAGAAATCGTAGACCCTTCTGTAAGGCAGGTCCAGGCACTTATCCTCGCTCCTACGAGAGAGTTGGCTGTTCAGGTTGCCGAAGAGATTAATTCTCTGAAGGGAGATCGTCATTTGGAAATCGCCGCAGTCTATGGAGGAGCCTCCATGGACTTACAGCTCAGAAAGCTACGCCGAGGTGTCCACGTAGTTGTCGGTACCCCCGGTCGTATCCTCGATCACCTCAGAAGAGGTTCCCTCAAGCTGGATCAGCTGAAGTTCGTTGTTTTGGACGAAGCTGATGAGATGCTTGATATGGGATTTGTCGAGGATATTGAGGAAGTATTGAAGCAGACTCCGGAAAACAAGCGGATGCTCTGTTTCTCTGCTACCATGCCCGCCCCTATCCAACGTCTTGCTGGGAGGTTCATGCATGAGCCTCAAATGGTGAAGATCAAGCAGGAGACCCCAACCAGCGATCTCACCGACCAGATTTACGTTGAGGTAAGAGAGTCGGACAAGTTCGAAGCATTGACCCGTATTATCGATATGGAAGAGAGCTTCTACGGAATTGTCTTCTGCAGGACCAAGGTCCAATGTGATGAAATCGGCCGAAAGCTGATGGATCGCGGGTATGACGCTGAACCATTGCATGGCGACCTCTCCCAGAAACAGAGAGAAAACATCCTGCACAAAATGCGGGACAGATCGATCAGTATCATCGTCGCCACTGATGTGGCTGCCCGTGGTATCGACATCTCTGACCTCACCCATGTTATCAACTTCTCTCTCCCTGAAGATCCGGAAGCTTACATCCACCGTATCGGAAGAACAGGTAGAGCAGGAAAGAGTGGTATTGCCATCACCTTTGTAGGGCCCAGGGAGTTCAGACGGTTCAGCTTCATCCAGAAGGTATCAAAATCAGAAATTCGACGTGAGTCAGTACCTGATGCAAATGATATCATTGAGACCAAGCGAACAAGAATCATCAGTCAGCTCTCTGCCATTGCTACGGAAGAAGGACAGGAAAGTCCTTTCCTTACCATTGCAGAACAGCTCTTGGAGGATAAGCGTCCTGAGGAAGTGGTAGCTTCCTTGCTTGACCACTTCTACAAGGATGAATTGGATGTATCGAAGTATCAACACATCTCTTCAGGAAGGAATGAACGCGGTCCAAGGGAACAGCGTAGTGAAGATAATGGTTTCACCCGTCTCTTTATCGCTCGCGGTAGAAAAGATGGTCTGGACAAGCGTAGGCTCGTTGATTATTTGATTGAACAGGTTGGAGCTGAGGACCGTGACATCCAGAATGTAACGGTCAGGGATGATTTCTCCTTCGTCAGTGCTCCACTGCAGGTTGCGGAGCGTATCTTGCAGACGTTCAGCTCTGTGGGTTCAGAAGGCAAGCCGATCATCACCCGAGCGAAACCGGACAACCCGAATGGGAAGCACCTCTCCGGAAGAAGAGGCGACCGCTATGATGATCGTCCCAGTTCTCCTGATCGAAGAAGCTCCGGCAGACGTCCTCGCAGAAGCAATGATGATTATCAGCCGTATGGAAGGGATTCCTACGGCGGCGGTGATGATTATTACTCCCGACCTAGTAATTTCCAGGATGACCGCTCTGGCCGTTCCCATGGGAAATACAGTGCACCTAAAGGGAAAAAAGGCTCCCGCCCTAAGAAGCGGTACCGAGACTAATTAATATACACCCACTTGTACTTCCAAGTGGGTGTTTCACCTGTTCTTCCATGCTATACTGGTAGGCCGAATTGAGTTTGGAGTGGTATGAAATTCGATTTTCTTTCCTTTGTTGGCAAGCATAGCAAAATCACCTTGGCTCTCGTTCTCTTGGTGACCGTATTTTTCGGCTATCATGCAGCCCATTTGCAGCTTGATGCTGATTACGTCACCTTAATGAATGAAAGCAAAACCCCCTCCTTGTATCAAGGAGGAGAAGGCCCGTACGTTCCTCCCGTGCAGGGTTCTCTCATTGAAGATACGGATATCCCTGAAACCATGCAGCTTGAGACTGACATGCTTGGGAATCATCTCATCGCTGATATTTCCGCAGGCACTCCAGAGGAAGAACCACCCTATACAACGACCTATCTTGTGTTGGTGGAGAGCGAGAGGCTGTTCGAAGCGGAGACGCTTACTATCATCAGCAACACAATGGAGCAATTGGATGCCACCGAGTACCTGGGAAACAAGTTCTCTGTGCTCGATTTCGTGACATTGGAGAAGAAGGGCACCAGACTCATGAGTGTCCCCTTCGCATCCAAGGATGAGTGGGATGAGGCCGATGCCCAAATACTTAGACAGAGAATAGAAAAGGATCCCATCGTAAAGAACTATCTGGTCAGCGATGATCTAAGCGGGATGCTGTTTTCCTTTGATTCAATGGCACTCACACCAGAACAGGAGAGAGAGCTATCGGCAATGCTGGATCCCCTGCGAGAGGAAGGGATGGCAGTACATATCAATGGTGGAGCGGTTATCACCAACCTCTTGATCAAGTACCTCAGCAGGGACCTCAGCATTCTTCTCACACTCTGCTTTATCGCAATCCTTATTGTGTATTACCTGAGTTTTAGGGCAAAGCGAAGTGTATTGCTCCCCTTCTCCATGTCGGTCATCGGTATCATCTGGACCTTTGGTACCATGCGACTACTTGGATATTCACTCACCATCGTCAATATCGTGACTCCTTGTATGGTACTTAACCTTGGCTCTTCCTATGCCATTCACGTCATCGGAGAATATTATACTGACTATGTGAAGGGAATGAACTCCATTGAATCCACCAAGAAAATTCTCAGGACCATCTTCTTCGCCTGTCTGACGACGGTTATCGGTTTTCTCAGCCTGCTATTCTCCCAGACCCCTGCACTCAGGGAGTTTGGAATCGCAGTTGGCATCGGCGTAACTTACTGTGCAATCCTTGCTTCCACCTATCTTCCAGCTCAGCTCAGTTTGGTTGTCCCTCCCAAGAAGGCACAGATTAGAACGTACAAGAAAGGATATCTCGCACAACTCGTAGTGGTGATCGACAACCTCGTCAAGAAAAGATACGTCCTCTTTTTTCTTCTCTGGCTTGTGGTTATCGCTGGCTATGGGCTTACCAAGGACCATATCTCTGTAAACACCAATTACATGTCCTACTTACCCAAAAAGGACACATTCGCCCAGAGCTCACGTCACTTTGCCCAGAAGATGGGGGGAGACACTCCCTATATCATCACCATAGAAGCACCTGAGGGTACAGAGCAGTTCTTCCTCCAAAGCGAAAACCTGTCCCAGGTATATGCTTTTGAACAGGCTATTCGGTCAGAACTACCTGATGTTAGGCAGATTCTCTCATTTGCAAGCTATGTAAGCTTTGCCAATGAGGTGTACAGTGGGGAAGAAGGCATCCCCTCCTCCAGAGGGTTACTGAACCTCATCAATCGCATGATCATCCTGATGAGCAACCAGAATGATGATAATTTGGGAGCTATACTCAACCCCGAAGGAACCAAACTTACCATCTTCCTACAGAACTATGACTCTGTGGACAAGGATCTCATGACCATTTCCAGTTCCACCCGTATTGAAGAGGGCGTAAAGCGTTTGCTTCCGCTTCTGCCTAACGGCACTCAGGTGACCCTGGGAGGAGAACCACACAAGGTGATTCACTTCTCCTCTACCTTGCTCTCAGACCAGAGCAAGAGCACCTATGCCAGTTACATATTGGTATTTCTTGTGGTTCTGTTGGCCTTCAAATCACTCTCCCTGGCTTTTTATGCACTTATTCCTATTCTCACAGGGGTTATGGCAAACTACGTCTTCATGTACTTCTTCAATATCCCGTTCGACATGATCACGGTAAGTTTTGCAGCTGTGGCAGTAGGGGCGGGAATCGATGATGCAATCCACTTCCTCATACGATACAAGAACAAGCTTGCTGAAGGAAAAATGTCGATTGAGGTGATGTTGTCTGAGACAATCAAGGAGACAGGGCGGCCCATCATCCTCACTACCCTGTCCATTGTTGCTGGAATGATGATGTTCCTCTTTGCCAGCTATACCCCGGTACGTTACTTCGGAAGCCTGATGAGTATTGCCCTACTCAACTGCATGCTTGCCACCTTGGTGGTTATGCCCTCGGTTATTACGCTTACCACACGTATCAAGCGTCGTCTCGCACACTGAGACCAAGGAATTTGCCCAGCAGGCAAGTGAGAAACGCTCACTTGCCTGTTTTGATTTCTCTCCCATTTCCTTTCTTTTCTGCTTGTCAGAAACCATGACAGCAAGTGCGTTTACAAACGAATGACTCTCATCACAGATATATCCAC
>NZ_JAEKNT010000154.1 GCF_016406725.1 Sphaerochaeta sp. S2
TCCCTGTAATTCTCGCACGAACGTAGCTTTTCAACTATCGTTCTCATTCTTGTGAATTGACTGGGAAGCCCCTCAAGGGTTGCTTCCTTCCTATTCTCATCTCTTCCCTGCGCTCTGCTTTCATAAATCTTCCCGCTCCCCCTCTCGGGAGGCGCTCGGTCAACTTACCCGATTTGCCGCCTGTCCGTCAAGGCCCTTGTGAGCCTTTTTTCCAAAGCTCCCGAGGAAGCTTTTCCGGCGGCCGGCGTAGGCCGACAAGAAGCGACTATACAAGACTTCCCAAGTACTGTCCAGTAGGTTTGTGAAAAATATTGTGCAAAGTATCGTTCTTGATATGCTTGCCCAAACCATTCGTTGGCAATATGATTGCCCATCGAAGGAGCAACGTTCCCATGCAGCAGGATATGACCAGAGGCAATCCCCTTAGGTTGATTTTCTTTTTTATGCTTCCCATTCTTGGAGGCAACTTATTCCAACAGTTCTATACGATGGTAGATACCTTTGTCGTCGGTAGATTCATCGGCGTCCACGCATTGGCAGCAGTCGGTTCTACCGGACCGATCACGTTCTTTGTGCTTGGATTCGTTATCGGACTCAATGCAGGCTTCTCTGTGATCATCAGCCAGAAGTTCGGGGCTAAGGATGAGAGGAGCATGCGGAAGGCAGTAGCAATGAGCATCCTCTCAGCTTTATTCCTCTCTATACTTGTTTCCTTTCTCGCGATAATCTCTGTCAAACCTCTGCTGGAAATACTCAATACACCACAAAACATCATCAAGGATGCTCAAGATTACCTAGTTATCCTGTACCTTGGCATAGTTGCCACCATCTATTACAACCTATTGGCAGCCATCCTCCGTGCCTTGGGAGACAGCAGGTCCCCTCTCTATTTTCTTCTGATAGCAAGTGTATTGAATATCATCGGGGACCTAGTTTCTGTCATCATCCTGGATATGGGAATCAAGGGAGTTGCGCTTGCCACTATCTCCAGCCAGGGGATCTCTGCTCTACTCTGTCTTTTCTATATATATAAGCGATACCCGATCCTTCACCTGAAGAGAGAAGACTGGAGTATTGACTGGCCCATGATCGGCAGACTGCTGCGTATCGGCTTGCCCAGTGCACTCCAATTCTCTGTCTGTGCAATTGGGGTCATGATAGTCCAGGCTGTCATCAATACCTTTGGCAGCGATACTGTTGCAGCCTACTCGGTGGGCACCCGTATCGAACAGCTTGTGACCCAGCCCCTGATGACCCTTGGCCTTGCAATGGCCACCTACAGTGCACAGAATTTAGGAGGAGGGTATCTTCCCAGAATTTCCCAAGGTCTGAAAAGCGCACTTATACTGAATGTGATTTTCAGTTTGGTAGCATTTCTTCTGGTGTTCTTTGCCGGTGATTTCCTCGCCTTGCTCTTCATCGATGCTTCGCAAAGTCACGTGATTGAGCAAACCAGTCAATACCTCTCTCTTATCTCCTACTTCTTCATCCCTCTGGGTCTCATATTTGTTTTCAGAAATACCTGCCAAGGATTAGGATCTGGATTGATACCCATGCTTTCTTCCATCCAGGAGTTGCTGTTCCGAGCACTTGCAGCCTTCACGCTTCCTGGGTTATTGGGGTACAGGGGCATTATTCTCTCCAGCCCACTTGCTTGGATTGCCGCAGCCATCCTCCTGATTTTTGCCTACCGAATCCAGATGCGTCATTTTCGCAGTATCATGAAGCAGACTGCCTGATTACTCCTCTTAGGTGGTATGCAAATATACGGATACCAACGAACCGGTTTTACCGGCACCCTACTCCAGGTCCAGGCCTCAAGAACATCTACCAGATTCACCATCCGCGGACTTTCCCTCGATAAGTCTTCGCGCTTGAAGCAGGACCTGAGAGCATACTACCAGGCTCCCCTTCCCAAGCTTTCAATCCAAGTACCACCCTACGCATCTTTGGAATGCATACTTGCTCCGGTTTTACTTGTCCTACTTTGCATGGAGAAAAACCTTCTTGAAATAAGCAACCACGCTATCCTTCTCTATGGAACCATTGACATCTCAGGTACATTGGTCAGTCCTCCCCCATTACAGAGAGAACTGACACAGCTGTGCAAAGAAGCTGGGATATCTCTTGTCATAACAGGAGAAAACATCCCCACTGTCCACAACGGCATATCATGTCCCTCTATCGCTTCTTCGTTGAGCCAGCTTTGGAGATTTGCATTACGTCATCCAGAAAACGAGATACAGAACAAGGAGACTGACAAGAAGCAAACATTGGAGGAAGACCCATTCTACGGAATCCTTGGCTTGCAAGAAGCGAAACAAGCGCTCTGTTACGCTGTCGCCGGTGAATTACCGCTCCTCTTCTATGGACCACCGGGTAGTGGGAAAAGCCTATTGCTGAACAGAACCAAAGCATTGCTTCCACCCCTTAAGGGAGAGCGGGCGCAAGAAGTCTGGGCAATCCAAGGAAAACATAGCATTGAATCCCCTCTGTTACGTTTGGAGGCTGGAATGAGTCAGCAGAAGATACTCGCAGGAACCCCTCCCTGGATAAGCCGGGCACATGGGGGTGCACTGCTTGTGGATGAACTCTCAAACCAGAAACCAAAAGTAAGAACTACTCTCGCACAGTTGTTGGACACACACCAAGTGGGAGACTTTCCACTTCATTACTCCATGGTTGCTGCTACTAATGGATGCCGTTGTGCAAATCTGGGTAATCCTCATGGAATATGTCGTTGCACCCAGGCGCAGATTGACCAGTTCTGGGGACTCATCGGCTGGCCCCTGCTTGACCGGTTCGCCATTGCCCTTGCCTTGGAGCCGGAACCACTGCTGGCGGGAACAGTCGAGGCTTTTCATGTTGACAGGAAAGCCATGGAGCATGTCCGGTCCCTGCAATCAGTACGTAAACAGGAGGGAGTTGCTCATCTGTTCCCCCGCTACAGCAAGGTGATGGCCCACACACAGAGAAGCCTTAGAAGAGCAAAGCTCTGCTGTTCCCTGGCACAGGTAATCGCAGACTGGGAAGGTAAGGAATCGGTTACCCAAGAGATGATGGAGAAGGCTTACTCGCTCTACCTGCTTCCCAAAGACCGTCATTACCACTAGCGGTTTGGGCTGTTAGCCTTTATACTTATTGAAGATTCTCACTGTAGTGGCAAATCACTACCATCATCTATATATAGAGAAATGCAATGATTGAACAGCTTCTTCCTGTCGTACCGCTATTATTACTATTTTTATTGGGCTATGCGTTGCAGAGAACCAATTTCTTTTCTACCGAATCACTTTCCCATGTCAAGAGGATTGTCTCTGATCTTGCCTTGCCGGCATTGTTGTTTCAGGCCTTCTCTTCGATAGAACTGGAAAGTCGTTATCTTATTCTGGTTATCCTCATTTTTATCGTATGCCTGATCATGGTTGTCTTGGGGCACTATATCGGGAAGCTTCTGAAGATACACAGTCCCTACTTTGCATTGATGATGACCGGCTTTGAAATGGGAATGTTTGGATATGCTGTATTTGTCTCCTTCCAAGGGGAAGCACACCTGGGAAAGATTGCTCTGGTAGATCTTGGACAGGTTGTATTTGTCTTTACCATCTTGATGGCCCTGATGATCAAGCATCGCGATGGTGCCGCAAAAGGCAGTGAATTGCTGAAAAAGATCGTCACCAGCCCAGTAATCCTTGCAATTATTGCAGGGCTTGCTACCAGCTTCATAGCTCCCCACGTCCAAAGCTCTCCCCTCTGGGATACCCTGGCTGAAATGATTGACCTGCTTGCCCAATTGACGGTTCCCCTTATTGCAATCACCATCGGTTACGGAATCCACATCAAGAAGGAGCTGATAGGAAAGTCCTTGAAGACCATATTGGCAAGAAGGGTATTGCTTACCCTGTTTGCCCTCCTCCTGAATGCGTTGGTGGTAGACTCCTGGTTGGGAATGGATAGGATGTACCAAGTTGCACTGATGACGATGTTCCTTACCCCTCCTCCGTTTGTAATTTCAATTTATATGCGCAGTGATGAGGAAGGTGAATCGGATTACGTCGACAACACGCTCTCTTTGGATACGCTTGTCTCTATTGTTGCAGTGGTAATCGCATCAGCGTTGTACGCTTGATGTTGTTGATATAAACCAGGGTGGATTCTAAAAACCAGCTTAGAAGGAGTCCCTATCCACAGAAAGCCATTGTAAAGCACACGTGATGTAGCAATAATTCTGCTCAAGTAGTTGACACCCTTTTGAGCTCTCTGGTATAGTCCATTACGTTGCAAGGGCCGCTAGCTCAGCTGGTAGAGCAACGCCCTTTTAAGGCGTGGGTCACAGGTCCGAATCCTGTGCGGCTCATCTTGCCTCTGTTTTTTAACATGCTTGTTATGTCTCCTTCGTCTAGTGGTTAGGACATCGGGTTTTCATCCCGACAACAGGGGTTCAATTCCCCTAGGAGATGCTTAAGGGAGCCTACCGTCTGGTAGGTTCCCTTTTCTTTATCACTACTGCAAGCATGAAATTGGAAACTCCGGGCCTCTACCCTGTGTGAAAGGCCTGCCTCACTATTGACTTCTCATAGAACCCGTTATACAAAGAAAATACAGGATGGTTTTCTGATAGCATCATATCTCCCAATCGCTATTAGCCATCCATGTGATGTACCCTTCTTCCGGGCTGCAATCCATATACTTGTATCCACACCCGCAAGCTTTGGATTGCAGCTCCCTTTATGTTCAATCCTTGAGCAGATCGTATTCAGCTTGACTCTCTTCCAAAGCAGATGAGCTCGATTCTTGTGTTCCATCCACTGAGAGAAGATGCCTGCCACCCCAACTGATCGCAAACGCACCCAGTGGTGCGGTTAAAAGAATACTCATCACTGCAACGGCCAGGATGATCTGACCAGGGCGGGTATCCATACCACGCTCAGCCATTGCTGCAAGGGGAGCAGAACCAATTGCGGCCTGCACAGTTGCCTTGGGAAGATAGGAAATAACTACAAACAGCTTCTCTTTCAGAGAGAATCCAGAGCCAAGTGTACAGAGATAGGTACCCACCGATCGACTTACCAATGCTATGAGTATAAGAAAGATTGCAGCCATGCCTGCTTCTTTCGCAGCATTAAGATCGACTTGCGCCCCTACCATGGCAAAGAGCACTATCTGTGCAAAAACCCAGATTTTCCCCAGTTTGCTGGAGAGCTCGTGAGCCATCGATTCCTTCTTTTCCAAGATAATGAATCCAATGGCCATGACCGCAAGGAGTGCTGCAAAAGGTATATGTCTGGCCTCAAGCAGGTCCCCAATGTGTACAAGAGCGATTGCAATTGCCAAGAGCGTCATTGCTCGTTTGGTTGCACGTGGATTATACCGCTCGAATACCCTGATCAGGAATCGAGCAATCAGATAACCCACTATGACTGCAAAAACCAGCGAGAGGGGAATGGATGCAATCATCCATGAAATATTCACAGCATCCCCTACATAGAGTGAGAGAACAATACTGTATGCAACGATAACCGTTACATCATCCAGGCTTGCACCGGCCAACACCAAGGTAGGAATGGCCTTCTTGGTACCCCTGCCCTCTTTGATGAACTGGACCATCATGGGAACCACCACCGCCGGGGAGACTGCCGCAAGTACACATGCGAGCAGTACACTCTCTCCCCTGCTTATAGAAAGCATCCCAGGGGCCAAGGCTATGATGAGAGCGGCTTCAAAAACTGCTGGAAGAAATGCAAGCAGTATGGCCTGGAGCCCTACCTTATGCAGGCTCTCTCTGGAAAGTTCCAACCCTGCACGCAAAAGTATTACGATAAGGGCAATCATACGTAGGTCTGAGCCGATCCGTATCAGGTCAGGATCGAGCAATCCCAATATCTGTGGACCAAGGACTGCCCCTACTGCCAGCATCCCAATAAGTGGGGGAACATGAATACGCTGTAATAGATATTCAACAAGAAGACAAAGAATCATCAACTCCGCAAGACTTAGTACCATGGCACACCTCCAGACCTTAATTAGGTTGCAGGAGTTATCAGCAGAATTGTAGGCTGCGGTTTTCTCTTATGTTGGGAGAGACGGCGAACCCCATCGCCTACCCAATCATATGAAATGCCATGTTTCTTGGTCAAGTGAGATTATTTGACGGGTGTACAACTCCTGCAATCTATGGATAATAATGAAGATTATCAGGAGAACAATCATGACAAATATTAAACGAATACAAAGAATCTGTGACGCCAATGGCATTTCAGGCTTTGAAGATGCAGTACTTGAGGTTATCCGCAAGGACGGCGCACACCTGGGTAGTTTTGAAGAAGACTCATTGAGGAATCTCTATCTTTCCAGAACCCAGAACCAAGAAGGAAAGCCAACGGTACTGCTTGATGCACATACCGACGAGGTAGGATTCATGGTCAAATGCATCCGTGAGGATGGAATGCTTGAATTTATCCCCATCGGGGGATGGGTAACCACCAATATCCCAGCTCATATGGTACGGGTACAAAGACGTGACGGATCCACCATTCCCGGTATTGTAGGGTCAAAACCTCCTCACTACCAGAGCGAAGCTGAACGAAAAAGTGTCCCGGACATCAGCAGTCTGTTCATCGACATCGGTGCATCCAGCAAGCAACAAGCCATAGAAATGGGAGCTGAAGTGGCAAGTCCAGTCATTCCCGAAGCGACCTGCACGTACAATCCAGAAACAAAGCTGCTCTTTGGCAAGGCCTTCGACTGCAGACTTGGTTGCTCGACCATTCTTGATGTCATGGAAGACCTTCAGGAAGAGACACTTGATGTCAACCTGGTCGCTGGTTTTGCCAGCCAGGAGGAAGTTGGGTGCCGAGGAGCACAACTCACTGCAAGGAAAGTCAATCCAGATGTAGCCATCTGCTTTGAGGGAAGCCCGGCTGATGACACCTTCCTTCCCCCCTATCAGCAGCAGACCATCGTGGGCAAGGGACCCATGCTCAGATTCATTGATTCAAAAATGATAACAAATCCAAGATTCCAACGCTTTGCCCTCGATCTTGCAGAGAAGCACCAGATACCTGTACAGCAAGGGGTAAGAAACGGTGGGGCAACCAATGCAGCTGCTTTGCACCTATCTGGACAAGGTATTCCTACCATTGTGATCGGCATCCCGGTCAGATATGCACATACACACTGGGGGATCAGCAGCACCGAGGACGTTGAGAGTTCAATTCGTCTTGCCAGGGCAATTCTCAGTAACCTCAGTGGGGAGATAATCGCTGGGTTCTGATGCATTGATTTTGACAAATAGGTAACCAGGTGTCATACTGGCACAAAAGTGGGGAATACGTATGAATGAAGTCCAGCTCTGCATCACTGAGATGCGAACATTCTTCCGTAATGGTTCAACCCAGTCGGTTGCATGGAGAAAAACTCAGCTCAAAAAGCTGAAGGATGGGATCAAAGAACATGAGAAACAGATTCTTGATGCCCTTTTCGAGGATCTGGGGAAAACTGATTTTGAGGGATTTGCGACTGAGCTCGGATTGGTCTATGCAGAAATTGACAAACATCTCAAGCACCTGGATTCCTGGACCAGTAAGAAACGGGTAAGAAATACCTTGCTTTCGTTTCCCTCCAAAGCCTACACAATCTCCATACCCTTGGGGATTGTATTGATCATGAGTCCTTGGAATTATCCATTCCAACTCACTATCGCTCCCTTGGTCAGTGCATTGGCGGCTGGCAATTGTGTCATCGTCAAACCATCAAGATACAGTAGCCATACATCACAGGTTCTGGAATCCCTGATCGCCAAACTCTATCCGAGCCACTATGTGACAGTTTTTCAGGGTGGCAGCGAAATGAACCAGGAACTGCTCTCGCATCGTTATGATCATATATTCTTCACTGGCAGCCCTACAGTTGGCAAAGTGGTCATGGAAGCTGCAGCCAAGACACTCACCCCGGTTACCCTGGAATTGGGGGGAAAAAGCCCTGCAATTGTGGAAGCAAACAGTGACATTCCCCTCGCAGCCCGTAGGATCATCTGGGGAAAATGTCTCAATGCAGGACAAACCTGCATAGCGCCTGACTACGTATTGGTTGAACGCTCGGTGGCTTCCCAGTTGATAGAAGAGATGAAATTGGCTATCACCAACATGTTTGGGAGCGATCCACTGCATTGCAATGACCTTCCCCACATCATCAACGAAAGACACTTCAACCGACTCATTAGTCTTTTTGAGGAAGGAACGCTCGCATACGGTGGGCAGATCGACCCAAAGAACCTGAAAATTGCACCAACTTTGATAACCGATGTACAGAGAACCGGAACGCTCATGAGTGACGAGATCTTCGGCCCGATTTTGCCCATCCTTACCTATGAGACCTTTGAACAAGCTGTCGGGTATGTCCAGGCACGGGAGCACCCCCTTGCACTGTATCTGTTCAGCAACGACAAGGAACACCAGGAAATCGTGGTGAGAACCGTCAGCTATGGAGGAGGATGCATCAATGATACGGTCATGCATCTCTCCAACCCCCACCTCCCCTTTGGAGGAGTCGGGTCCAGCGGTATGGGCAGCTACCATGCAAAACAGGGGTTCGATACCTTCAGCCACCAAAAAAGTGTGCTCGAAAGTAAACGATGGCTCGAGATAAAACTACGTTATGCCCCTTATCGGGGAAAGCTTGCTTTGATCAAACGATTGTTTTCTTAGGAGGGTTCATGAAAAAGATAGTAGGTATTACTCTGGTTCTCACCCTACTTACCACCGTTTCGCTAATTGCAGCGGTAGACACAGTGAGGGCAGATGAATTGTATGAGATTGATGCATTCACCCAGGCAGAAGCACTGCTGGAGGAGAAACTTGCCCAAGTGACCAATGATGCAGACCGCGCAGAGGTCCTATGGCGATTGGCACGCCTTCAGGTATCCCTTGGTGACGAATTGGATGAGGATGACAAGGATGGTAGGTTTGCATTCTATGAGAAAGGTGAACAATAC
>NZ_JAEKNT010000155.1 GCF_016406725.1 Sphaerochaeta sp. S2
GCATCATAGACCCTGAGGGAAGACTTCTGTACAGCCAATATGAGGCAAACAATGGCAATCCAGTACAGGCCATCAAAGAGTTCCTGGGACATTTCTACACAACCTATCCCCAAATATCGATTGAAAAATCGTGCTCCACAGGTTATGGCGAGCATCTACTGCAGAATGCCTTTGCCTTTGAGTACTCCCTAGTGGAAACCATGGCCCATTACAAGAGTGCACAGACCTTCCAGAAAGATGTTGATTTCATCATTGACATCGGTGGCCAGGATATCAAGTGCTTCAAGATCAAGGATGGCACCATAGATGATATCTTCCTCAACGAAGCATGTTCATCAGGTTGTGGTTCATTCCTGCAAACCTTTTCCAATGCACTTGGATATTCTCCCCAGGAAGCGGCAGCACTCGCTGTCAAAGCAAAAAATCCTGTCGATCTTGGCTCCCGTTGCACAGTATTCATGAACAGCTCGGTCAAACAAGCCCAGAAGGACGGGGCAAGTGTTTCAGATATCTTTGCAGGATTGGCCATCAGCGTCGTAAAGAATGCACTCTATAAAGTAATACGCTCCACCGACCCAGCAATGTTGGGCAAGCATATCGTTGTACAGGGAGGGACATTCCTGAACGATGCAGTGCTCCGTTCCTTCGAGACGGAGCTGGGAAGTGAGGTGGTCAGGATCAATGAAGCAGGACTCATGGGTGCATATGGCTGTGCCTTGCATGCCCGTGACCAGCACCATAAAGTCCCACAGCAAAGGACTACCCTCTCACTCACACAACTTGAACACTTCACCCATCGTACCAAGACCACATACTGCAAAGGATGCACCAACAACTGTTTGTTGACGATCAATATCTTTGATGAAGGTCGTAAGCTGGTAAGCGGCAATAAATGCGATCGCATTGTCAGCCCTGATACGTTCATCAATAACCCTGAGCAGCTGAATATCTATGCCTTCAAGCAACAGTATCTTTCACATCTGAAGCCCATAAGGGGAGAGAGAGGAAAAATTGGATTGCCTCTACAACTCAATTTTTATGAACAATTGCCATTCTGGCACTCCTTCTTCACTCATCTGGGCTTTGAGGTTGTGGCCTCATCCCCATCAACGAGGGAGACCTATCTCAAAGGACAGTCCACGATCTCCAGCGATACCATCTGCTATCCAGCAAAATTGATGCATGGACATATCAAGGATCTGCTGGAGAAACAGGTTCCTGCCATCTTCTATCCGTGTTCAAGCTACAACATCGACGAAGAGAAGGGAGACAATCATTTCAACTGTCCTGTGGTAGCCTACTACCCTGAGGTGCTTCGGCACAATATCAGTGAGTTGCAGGACGGCTCTGTTACCTTCATCAGTGACTATCTATCGCTTGCCGACAGAGCCTTTCTTCCAAAACGGATGTATCAGGTTCTCAGTCAGTACTACCCTATCAAGAAACAGGAGATCAAGGCTGCAGTGAAAGCAGGGTACGCAAGTCTTGAAGACTACCAGAAAGCCATCAGGGAACAGGGGAAACTTATCATTGAACAGGCACGCAAGAGAAATTGGCCGATCATGGTCCTTGCGGGCAGGCCCTATCATGCTGATGCAGAGGTAAACCATGGAATCGATGGCCTCCTCTTGCAGTGCGGATGTGCAGTAATTAGTGAGGATGCAATTGCTCATCTTGTGGAGAAACAACCTCGAAAGGTACTCAACCAATGGACTTACCACGCCCGGATGTATGATGCTGCCCGTTATGTTACAGGACAGGAGGATATGCAGTTGATCCAGCTTGTTTCCTTTGGCTGTGGGCTTGATGCGGTAACCTCCGATGAAATCAGGGATATCCTTCGAGAAACCGATAAGATATACACCCAGATCAAGATTGATGAAATTGCAAACCTCGGAGCAGTCAAAATTCGCATCCGTAGTCTGCTTGCAGCACTCCAGGAGGCCAAGGAACAGCGATGAGCACACCGTTCACCAAAGAGATGAAGAAGGATTACACCATCCTGATCCCCAATATGAGCCCAATCCACTTCAATATCGCCAAGGAGGTGTTCTCCAATCATGGTTATAATGTGGTACTTCTGGAGAACCAAGGCCCAAATGTTATCCGTGAGGGGCTTCGGTATGTCCACAATGACATCTGCTATCCTGCCCAGCTGGTAATCGGTCAGTTTATCGATGCCATCAAACATGGAGGGTACGATACTGACAAGATTGCCTTGGTCATCACCCAAACCGGTGGTGGTTGCAGGGCAAGCAACTACC
>NZ_JAEKNT010000156.1 GCF_016406725.1 Sphaerochaeta sp. S2
GTCCTGCAAAACAAATGGCTCTTCGGCCAATTTTGTTTCAGCATACAGTTTCAGTGTCCCACCAATACCAAAGGTAGGAAGCAGTGACATGTTCTGTATCTGTGGTATAGGAATGATAGCATCTTGGATATAGCACTTCCCTTGGACAACATCAGCTAATTCAAATAGGGGAGCTTCCTTCAAAAACCAAGAGGAAGCATTTCCTTGAGGATCAACATCAATCAACAACGTACGATACCCATCCAATGCGGATTGGCAAGCGAGTGTTCCTGAGATGGTAGTCTTTCCTACACCACCTTTCTGGAGGTGGAATGATATTGTCTTAGCCATGGATTATAAACCTTAAGCCATAGTATATACCCAGTTTATCGGTCGTACAAGTATTATTCTGAATCAAGCTAGTATACAGTGAGTCTTATTTTATTTCAGTACTTAATATTATAGTAAACTGTATAATTATAATACATTTGCTATCACTATATTAGTATTTTATTATACTTTTACATGTAATTACATATTTTATTTATATGTTATTATATTTATTTAATATTTCTTTTATACATATACATTCAAAAGTGCAATAGTGTATAAATCTACATCTAACCGTTGCAAAAAGACGTTACCTTACCGCCTCATGCCAAATTCTTTCTCTTTGATTCTTAGGTCTCCCTGGCTGGTCCCGTTCAAATCCAATCTCGATTTCTATTGCTGACATACGCTATTGATCATCATGAATTGCTTCAATATAAGCAACTTGAATCTGATTTATATTATAATTTATCATATATATTTATAATTATATCTATATTGTTTTAAATATGTTTTTGTGGTTTATTTATTAAATTTTTTTACATATTGCACATATATTCAGAATTGGTTTAATACTCATATAATGCATTATAATACAGTTTATTTATTTTTATATATAAATACAGTACCATTTTAATGTAATATTTAGTGTATTTAAATGGTACTGTACTACTGTTTCTAACTGTTATTGTATATTGTTAATTTTATATCAATACTAAAATTCGCAATACCCAGATATTACATCACGCATCATATAGGCACTATCCTTCACAATTCTTTCCTGGGTCTTGTAGTCTACATACACGATACCAAAGCGTTTTGAATATCCGAAAGCCCATTCAAAATTATCAAGGAAAGACCATACAAAATAGCCTTTCAATTTAACACCCTCGTCAATTGCTTGCTTGCAGATTGCAAAATGTTGGTTCAGATAATCACAGCGCAATAAGTCATGCACTCTCCCCTCTTCTACCACATCCTGTGCTGCACAACCATTTTCTGTAATGTAGAGCGGAAGCCCTTTTGTCTCATCATCAAAATAGTGCAATAATCTTAACAGTCCATATGGTACGATCGGCCACTGCATGTCAGTGGTTCTTTGCCAAACGGGAACATCACGGTATTTGAATGGCATTTTCTCGTCATACACCACCGCCCCCTCATTATAATAGTTGATACCTATGAAATCGAGGGGCTCCGCGATAATGTCCATATCACCGGCTTGTACAGGAAACGAAATCTTGAGCGTTTCTGTCACGAGTACGGGATACCCTTTTCTTACCAACGGATGCAGAAATACATCAGTATTTACTGCTCTTGCAAGCTCACTTGCATGGTAATCTTCTTTCTTTCTGGTAGCTGGACGGGGAGCAACCGGATTCAGCGTTATTCCGATCGGTTTGTCCAATCCAATCTTTCTATACTCCTTGACTGCAAGCCCGTGAGCAAGATTGAGATAATGGACAGCATCAAAGGCTTCCCTGGCATCTGTATGACCGGGAGCATGCTCACCATAAAGATAGCCTAAATACGCACTACAAAACGGTTCATTGAGGGTGATCCACATATCTACATGTGATCCAAGCTGCTCAAAGCATGCCTTAGCATAGGCCGCAAATGCATAGGCTGTATCACGATTGGTCCAGCCGCCTTCATCCTGCAATGTCTGGGGTAGATCCCAGTGGTACAAGGTAGCCACAGCCTTCATGCCTTTTTCGTGCAACGCATCACACAGGTTTTTGTAGTATGCAACCCCTGCTTGGTTTATTTCACCTTTTCCATCTGGTATGATCCTTGGCCATGCGATTGAGAATCTATATGCTTGGAATCCCAATTCATCCATCAGGGAGACATCTTCTTTGTACTTGTGATATTGGTCAGTTGCAACATCCCCATTATCACCATTGAGTACTGCCCCATCTTTTTTACAGAAGGTATCCCATATCGAGGGTTTCCTTCCATCCTCTTCCACTGCACCTTCCACTTGGTAGCTTGCAGTTGCACATCCCCAAAGGAAATCCTTGTTGAATTCCACTCTTTGCATTGTCTAGCCTCTCAAATAATTTATTTTATCAATTGTTGGTCTTATCAACATTTGGAGATTACCATGACGCCAATAACCAGACAAGCTTATGGAGGATGTAGAACAAAGTTCTTCCTTTGTACAAATTCATTTTGTATCATTATCCTATCATTATACTTTTCTGATACGCTTTTACGTTTTATTCATAGCACTTTAGTATAATTTTACTGCTATTTGATCGGTGCTAAAACTTGTCGCTACACCACAAGACACTATTGAAGATTCTCGTAAATCATAAGTAAATGGTATTAGAATCATATTGCTATCATTTATGATTGTTTTACCATGTTATTTAATATATTTAATACTATTTTTTATGTATTTTTATAGCTTTTCTATATTTTTATATTATTGAAATGTTTTTTTATTTAATATTATTTTGTTTTTTATTTATTTTAATAGTATTTTCATACTGTTTTTTACTGTTTTAACATAACAGTACTTTGATTACTTCAATAGGCACTCATAATCATTCTCTGTTCTGCTATGGATGGTGTCAGGTAATTTCAATACATCCAGTGTATTTCATATTCTCAATCAGCGGATACAAACCACCTCCTTCAGGGTTTTCGAGCTCAAAAAAATAGGGTATGCTCAGCCATATTAAGGAGATTTGTATGCCAAAGTTTTTCCCAGAAGGCTATGTCCCTGCCATGGAGCAGAAGCAGACTGAAAAGGCCATTAAGTACATCAAGGACACATTTGAACGGGAACTTTCTGGAGGTTTGAAATTGAGTAGGGTTAAACTGTCTTTTATACAAATTTGACGCGGTA
>NZ_JAEKNT010000157.1 GCF_016406725.1 Sphaerochaeta sp. S2
ATACAAAAGATATTCAGTTTGATTATGTCATAGCAAATAACCGTGAAGTTTCTAAAGAAGTTAAAGAGAGATATGAAAGAGAATCTTCTAAACTGCTTACCATAAACAAGAAGGATAGAAATCTATTTAAAGAGTTAGGTATTGAAATAATTGAAAGCGATTTTATAGAGGTGAAACGTGGTTATGTACGTCATGATGTAAAAAAGGTTACAGACTACATTTCAGCGAATATATCTATTGGATAAAAGAGTGCACATTGGAGAGTATTACCTTAAAATAGACACATAAAGAAAAAGAGATGTTAATAAATAATTGTTAGCATCTTTTTTAGTATAATTTATTTGGAGGTAGCATTATGGGAAGACCAAAAGGTGGTAAAAATAGAAAATGGACTATTCAGGAAAAAAACAGAATAGTCGAAGCATATCTGTCAGGTGAAATTGGATGGAATGAGACTTTGAGACTTAATAAAATTACATCTCACAGAACTTTAGAAGTTTGGTTGAAGCAGTATCGCGAAAAAGGTACTACTTATGATAATCGAGGTAGACGTTCTAAGGGATCTCGTCGTCCGATAAAGTTTAAACTAGATTTTGAGAGTATGTCACGCGAGGAACTAATTGAATATGCGAAAACTATAGATGATATAAAAAAGTTCCTTGCCTACCAGAAAAAGCTAAAGAAAAATATGTAATTATTGATGCACTTAGAAGTAAACATACTATAGCACTATTATGTAGTATTCTAAAGTGTTCAAGAAGTGGTTACTATGCATGGGTTAAATCTGGTAGGCCAAAATATAAATCTTTTAACAAAGACATCTCTGACTTAGTATTTAAAGTTTATTCTGAAGATAAACGTCGAGGTATTGTAAGTATTAGAATGAAAATAAAAAAAATATATGGTCTGTTCCTCACAAACAAGACCATATATAGATATATGAAAATACATAATATAAAGTCCATTATTCGTCCTAAACGGAAAAGATATAGTAAGGTTGAACACCACAATATATCTAATCAAATAAAACGAAATTTCAAAGCCTGCAAGCCAAATGAAAAATGGTCTATTGATATCACATATATTCACACAACTCAAGGTGTCGAATACCTATGTGCTATTAAAGATATGTACGACAAATCAATTATAGCATACAAAACTTCGAGTAAAAATAACAATCCATTAGTGATTTCGACAATAAAAGAAGCATTTGCAATAGTGGAATCTAAGAAGAGATTAAATTTAATCCTACATTCGGATCAAGGCCATCAATTTACATCATTTGTATACTCTCAAGTACTCAAAGAAAATAATGTTACTCACAGTGTATCCGCCAAAGGTAGTTGTGTAGATAATGTACCTATAGAATCGTGGTTTAGTGCACTTAAAACAGAATGCATCTATTTAGCTGGTAATTTCAATAGATTAGAAGCGCAAAAGCTCGTTAAGGATTATGTTCATTACTATAATAATGAAAGACAACAAGAACAATTAAAAGAACTAACACCTCTGGAATTCAGGATGTTAGTTCTTAATTAAAAACTCTTTTTTATATTTTGTCCTTTTTAAAGGTATTGACTCATAATCTACTCTTCACTGTCTATTAAGCCAATTGATCATCTGCTACATGATAAACTGGAT
>NZ_JAEKNT010000158.1 GCF_016406725.1 Sphaerochaeta sp. S2
GAATAAGAGTGGGGAAGTCATGCGTTACTTTCCTGATGTGAAAGCAGAAGAAATTGTGGTAGTCTGTGATCAGATGGATCTTCCTCCTGGATTGATCAGAATCCGAAGGGGTGGGAGCAGTGCTGGTCATAACGGCCTCAAGAGTCTTATCAGCTCGCTGGGCAGCAGTAACTTCACCCGTATCTATATTGGAATCGGTAGACCGGATGAAGGTGTATCGGTGGTGGACCATGTCCTCTCTCGTGATTCATCTCTTGCCTTACAGGAAGGAATCATGCTTGCTTCCTCAGCACTGCAGGATCTTATCAGTGGAAAGTCAACGGAGGAGGTAATGCTTGCCTACAATAGACGCAATCGTTCCTAAGACAATCCAAGATTTTCTTGCATCTCACCACATCCAAGGGGATATGCATATCGCTGTCGCCTTTTCTGGCGGCAGTGACTCTCTTGCCTTGCTGATCGGGCTCTCGGCCTTGTTGCCGAAGGAGCAGGTTTCTGTTTTTTACGTCAATCATCGGTTGCGTTCAGAGCAAGAGCTGTCCCAGGAATTGCAGCTTTGTCTTATGAATTGCCAACGGTTGGGATATGGTCTTGAGGTTCTTGATTTGGGCAAGGGCAGCGTTGAAGAGCGCGCTAAAAGAGATGGGGAAGGTATTGAAGCTGCTGCACGAACTCTGCGCTATGAGGCTTTGTATGCTGCATGCCGTAACCATGGTTGTACTTATCTTGCTACTGCACACAACGCTGACGACCAGATGGAGACCTTGCTGATGCGTCTGTTTCAGGCAGCCTCGGTTTCTTCTCTCAAAGGTGCGGCTGCCATTGCTCGGTCCCCCCTCAACGCCACACTGATCAGACCTTTGCTTACGCTTTGCCATCGTACCCTGAGAGCTTATGTAGAGGCCGAAGGTTTCCAGTGGGCAGAGGATTCAACAAATGAGCAAGATGCTTATCTGCGTAATAAGATACGTCATACCATAAAGCCGCAGATCCTCGCACTCTTTCCAAACGCCTACGATTCAGTTTCAATCATGTCCAGGCGATTTTCCGATATCGCTGGGGTATTGCAGAATTTGGAAGATGAGGCTCTCTCGCGTGTGAACATACTCAAGGGTGAGGTGCGATTTTCCCTAGACTGGTATCACAGTGTGATGCCACAGATGCGCGAGAGATTGTTGTATCGCCTGTACGCAGTGGTCTGCTCTTCTGAGACTCAGCGTATTCGCCAGGCTATGATTGCGCGGTTGCAGGAACACCTTGACGCCAGTACCACCTCCAGCCGTATCCATATTGAGGCTGGATGCAGCAGCGTATTGATTTCTGATGGACAGGTTATTTGGCGCCAAGTCGCTCAGGACCCCCATTTTCTGTTTCCCTTGATGCATCCTGGTAATGAACAAGAGATTTTACTGCCTGGGGGAATAGTGTTTCGTATCAATACGCTACAAGGTGAAACAGATACAAGATTGCTGAGGATTGATGCAGATGCTTTGGATCATGCAGTTATACGCTCAGCAGAAGATGGGGATTGGATTGAGCTGGAAGCTGGTAGGGTTTCAGTAGCCAAATTGCTCTCCTCGTACCGTATTCCCAAGAGCAAACATCCAACAGTTCCTCTCTTGTGTGACCGTAGTGGGGTTGTAGCGGTTTTTGCACGTATGTATGGTGGTAGAGACCGGTTGGCACGCCGTTTCAAGGCTCCCCTTGCCCGAAGATTGACAAATATATATAGTAGTAGAATAAAGGAACAATGACAGTGAAATTGAGAAAAGATAGCCAAGAGAACGGACCGGACAAACAGTCGGACAACCAGGATCCCAACCAGTATTGGCAAGGTCCTCCCAAGAATGACAAAAAGCCACCTTTCATGACCCCGAATAATCCGAAAAACCGGTTTGCCCTGATAGTGTTTGCCACCTTGGCAATCCTGTTTGCCTATATGTTTTTTGATAGTGCCGCAGGTGCTGAGCAGTCAGTACCATACACTACTTTCATCTCTTATGTTGATTCTGGCCAGGTAACGCAGGTCGAGATCAAGGAACAATCCTTGATTCGCTTTGCTTTGAAAAACGGTCTTACCGCGCAGACCAGAATACCGTATTTCGATGAGACATTGCTCGAATCACTGAAACAGCAGGGTGTCTCGGTAACAGGTTCTGTACAGGAGATTTCTTTCCTGCAAGTAATATTGCAGTTGCTCCCCTGGATCATTTTCATTGGATTTACCATCATGTTGTATCGTCAGTCCAGCGGGCTGAACGGAAAGATGATGTCAACGCTTGGCAAGAGCAAGGCAAAAGAATACATGGAGACTGATACGAAGACTACATTCAAGGATGTAGCTGGTCAGATAGAAGCAAAGTATGAATTGGAGGAGGTGGTCTCATTTCTCAAGCATCCTGACCACTTTACCAAGGTTGGGGCAAAGATTCCCCGTGGTGTTCTGCTGGTAGGCCCTCCTGGAACCGGTAAGACATTGCTTGCTAAAGCAGTTGCCGGAGAGAGTGGGGTTTCCTTCTTTCATACCAGTGGATCAGACTTTGTTGAGATGTTTGTAGGTATGGGTGCTGCCCGTGTGCGTGACTTGTTTGAACAAGCCCGTAAGCATTCTCCCTGTATTTTGTTCATTGATGAACTTGATGCCGTTGGCCGTACCCGTGGAGGTGGTCTCGGTGGGGGTAATGATGAGCGAGAACAGACATTGAACCAGATTCTTGTGGAGATGGATGGTTTTGGTACCACCACAGGAGTTATCGTGATGGCAGCCACCAACCGCCCTGATGTATTGGATCCTGCTTTGCTCCGTCCTGGTCGTTTCGATCGTCAGGTCGTTGTCGATCTACCAGATATTAAGGAACGCGAGGAAATTCTCAGGATTCACTGTAGAAAGATCAAACTGGAAAAGGATGTTGATCTTAAGCGTCTTGCCCGTGGTTCAGCTGGTACCAGTGGAGCCGATCTGGCAAACCTGATCAATGAGGCTGCCCTGTTTGCTGCTCGGAAGAACAAGAGCACAGTTGGAATGAGTGAGATGGAAGATGCACGGGACAAGATTCTTCTCGGTGTTGCAAGAAAGAGCCGTGCAATGACTGATGAGGAGAAGAGAGCAACCGCCTACCATGAAGCTGGGCATGCCTTGCTTCACTACTACCTTGAACATCTCGATCCGTTGCACAAGGTAACCATCATCCCTCATGGGCGTGCACTTGGTCTTACCGTCAGCCTTCCTGAGCGAGATCCCTATACCAAGACCCAGTCCATGTTGAATGACTGGATAAAGGTCTGCATGGGTGGCTATGTTGCAGAGGAACTGGTGTATGGGGAAACCACAACCGGTACCAGCAATGACATCAAGCAAGCAACCGACCTTGCCCGCAGGATGGTAACAGAGTGGGGTATGAGTGGATTGGGATTCGTCAACCTTGCCGATGAGTCTGAACCGTTGTTCCTGGGTCGTGAAATCACTCAGCACAAGGATTACAGTGAAGAGACGGCAAAGAGGATTGATTCAGAAATCCACAAGATCCTTGACAAGGCAATGGAAGAGACACGTAAGGTTCTCTCTACCCATCGGGACCAATTGGATACCCTCACCGTTGAACTGATTGAGAAGGAGACCCTGGATGATGCACAGATCAGAATCCTCCTGGGTTTCGAGGCTCTCAACGATTTCCAAGGAGAATCATCTGAGCAAGAGAAGGCTGATGATGCCTCTCGGCAGGAAGAGTCTCCTGGTACGCAAGAAGAAGCTACAAAAGAATAAGGAATAGTATGCCAACTGATATTACACTGACACGAAATTTTTGCATCATTGCGCATATAGACCACGGCAAGTCTACTCTTGCCGACCGCTTTATTGAAAAAGCGAAGCTCTATGTGTCTCGTGGTCCTGCGCAGGACCAGATGCTCGACAATATGGATATTGAAAGAGAGCGCGGGATCACCATCAAGAGCCAAGCGGTAACCATACCCTACACAGCAGCCGATGGTAAAACGTATGAGCTGAATCTCGTTGATACTCCGGGACATGTTGACTTCTCCTATGAGGTAAGTCGTGCCATCAGCTCGTGTGAAGGAGCATTGTTAATTGTTGATGCCTCCCAAGGTGTCGAGGCACAGACCTTGGCAAACTTGTACATGGCCATGGAACATAACCTCACCATCATTCCTGTTATCAATAAGATTGATTTGCCTTCAGCTGATATTGATGCTTGCTTGCATCAGATTGATCATGACTTGGGTTTGGAATCAGAAGAGACTGTTTTGGTGAGTGCAAAAACCGGTGTAGGAGTGGATGAGCTTTTTGAGGCAATCGTCAATCAGATTCCGCCTCCAGAAGGAAAAGACTCCCTCCCTCTCCAGGCCCTGATCTTTGACTCCCATTACGATGCATATCGTGGAGTCATTGTTCACTGTCGTGTTTTCGACGGGACCCTGGAGGCTGGCTCAGAAGTTCGCTTCATGCATACCGATACGCCCTATAAGGTTGAGGAAGTCGGTTACTTCCAGCTTGGTCTGGTTAAGACAGATGCGCTGCATGCAGGTGATGTCGGGTACGTAATTACCGGTGTAAAGACAATCAGCGATGTTAGGGTTGGGGACACCATCACCACGGTCAAGAATGCTGCGAAGAAACCTCTTCCTGGATTCAAGGATGTGAAACCAGTAGTTTTCAGTTCGATCTACCCGGTTGATACCAATGACTACGAGGAGTTGGTGAGTGCAATTGAAAGGCTCAAACTCAACGATGCTTCCTTGATCTATGAGAAGGACAGTTCAGCTGCTCTGGGTTTTGGATTCAGGTGTGGGTTCTTGGGAATGTTGCATCTTGAGGTCATCCAGGAGCGTATAGAGCGTGAATTTGGATTGTCAATCGTCTTTACCAGCCCTTCGGTTAAGTACATCGTGCATATGAAGAACGGTGATGTTGTCAATATTGACAACCCCCTTGAATATCCAGATCCGATGCGGGTTGAATATTCTGAGGAACCCTTTATCCAAGCCAACATCATCACACCCAGTCAGTTCGTAGGACCGCTGATAACGCTCTGCATGGAAAAACGCGGGGTCCAGGTGGGAATGAATTACCTTGACGAGAAACGCGTCGAGCTGATGTACGAGATGCCATTGAGCGAGGTGCTCTTTGAGTTCTATGACCGCATGAAATCTGTGAGCCGTGGATACGCTTCGTTTGACTACCAATTGATTGGCTACAAAAATACCGATTTGGTGAGAATGGATATTCTCGTCAATGGAGAGCCAGTTGATGCGCTGAGCCAACTCGTTTTTCGGGGAAGCAGTCAATTGCGAGGGAAGCAGGTCTGTGAGCGGTTGAAGGGAGAGATTCCCCGCCAGCAGTACAAGATAGCCATCCAAGCAGCTATCGGTGGAACGATTGTCAGCAGAGAGACCATCACCGCCTTCCGAAAGGATGTTACAGCCAAATGTTATGGTGGTGATATCAGCCGAAAACGCAAGTTGCTCGAGAAACAGAAAGAGGGTAAGAAACGCATGAAAATGGTTGGGAATGTCGAGATACCCCAGAGTGCATTCCTCGCTGTTTTAAAGAGTGATGACAGCTCCAAGTAATGTATTCAGCCAATTCTTTGTGTAACCCGTAAATGATTTTTTCCACCTCCTAAAACCGCCAGGTGTCAGTCTTGTGCGCATTGGTGGCATGTTTCTCCCAGGTCCGAAGGATATCGGATGAAGCATATTCAAGCTCCTCATTGAGGCGCATGAGGAGCAGCTCAAGCTCCTCGCTGGAGAAGACAGCGTCTTCCCGCAGCGAGTCCAGGTCCTTGTATCCGGTCCGGTTTCTCATAGCCCGTACCCCTTGGGGGATTCGGCGATATGGGTCTCAAGCACCCTTGGAGAGAGGAACCTCGTCTTCCAGGGATGGTCCGGGGCCGGCTTGTATGGCTTCCTCTGCTTGGGGATGGGCTGTGGGTCGAACTCCTTGCTGTGGGAGCTTCGCTTCTCCACTTCCCTGAGGATGTAGGTCTCCTCCTTGATGCTGGCAAGCAGCGTGCCGTCGAATGCCCTGATGACCAAAGCCTTCGTTCCCTTCACAAAGAGCCTGGGTCTCAGGCCGTTGGGATACTGGAAACAGGGCTGGTAATACGCATTGTGGTACTTTATGCTGTTGCCTGCATCGATCACCCGCCGGGAAACCACCGCCAGGATTGCATTGATGTCCTGCTCTGGAGGAGCCTCAAGAAAGGTGCTGGTGTCGAGATCCTTCTCATCCTTGAGCGAGAACTGTGCATTGAACCGGGGAAGATAGTCCCACAGGAAGGCATTCGCCTCCTCCATGGAGGCAATCCCATGGCGGGTGAACTCCACCGGCAGCCGGCCTTGAAGCGTGCGGTTGAGGCGTTCGATTCGTTATCTGTACATTCAGAGAACGAATTTTATCAGCATCATATATTTACCCGCACACGTACAACAACATTCGTCTCTGCAATAAGTTGCCTCGTGCAATGTGCGGATAAAACTTCTTCAAGTAGGATGTACATCAGGAGGTACATCCTATGGATATGTACTATGAAAGCAAGACGGCAGTGCTGAACCACATTTCATCACTGGAATACACGAAGTCAACGGTAGACATCTATAATCGGTGTCTTGACGCCTTTGGGCTATACCTGAATGAAAACAATATTATGTATTCTTCAGAAACAGCCTTTGCTTGGGTGGAAAAACAAAAAGAAAAGATTGGGGCCAGCAGTTGGTGTCTGTACAGGGCCGCAATCTTCAAACTCGACCAGTATTACAATACTGGCCTCATCCAAGGATACTACAGCGATCCCCGAAACACGATGTGGGGTCATCTCAGCTCGGATTACCAGAAAACCATCGATGGACTCATACGTGGTCTGGACCGAAGTGCAGCAACGAAATCGAACATCAGATATGGTTGTGTGAAAGTACTGCTGCAGATCCAAAACACCAGCGGCCATATGAAAGCAGAAGAAATCACATATGACGATCTATTCGACTTGCTGGAGTCCTTCAGCAGAGAGACGGTAAACATCATGCATTTTCTTCGTGCATGCATGAAGTCTTTGCTTGACTACCTGTATTCGATGGGCAGGGTTTCCTATGGATTCACACTGTTTCCAAGACTGACAATCGGTAGAAATTGTCTGAACCGGATAATCATCGACACTGAAACCTCCAAAGAACTCATGAATTCCAAGAACAAAGACTGCCCAAGGATTTCCCTGGGGACGTTCCTTTCTGTCCAGTCCCGACTCGTGCTTGAATACAAGAATGAGTGCTATTCCAAAACCTCCAGAACCAAAGTAAAGCGCATCACAAACATGATCTACTGCTTCATGGAATCGAATGGCTTGAAATTCTACAGTCCTGAGGTGGGGAAAATCTGGCTGCACTACCATGAGACAGCCGTAAGCCACCAAGAGCATCGGGAAAGAAGACGGATCGTGTCAGTCCTCAATCAGCATATTGACGGTACTTTTGTAAGCTTCAAGCATGTATATAGATATAAGCCTAATGCATTTGCTCGGTCCCCTGAATGGTGCAAACCCGCAGTAGCAGAATTTCTTCATCTCAAGGAGTCCCTGGGTATGAAGAGTTCCACAATGGCCATGTTCAGCAGCTGCCTTTACCGCTTCTGCTCATACATGGATTCAATCGGGATAAAGGACTTCAAGAAAATCACAGTTCCGATGATCAAGGACTTCAATGCATCCGACATCCATAATACACTTGCAGGAAAGAATGCATACAACTCCAGAATCAGACAGTTTCTGGAGTATCTCGGAGAACAGGGGCTGTTGCAGAACCCGGTTCTCTTTCTCGCCCTTCCCTGTAAGTTTGCCAAAAGGGAGTATGTGGTTGAGACTCTGACGGCGGATGAGCAGAACAGGCTGCAGAGACTTTTGGATGAACAAGGCAGCTGTACTCTTTCCCTTCGAAGAAAGGCAATGATACAGCTCGGTTACCGGATGGGCCTGCGCAGTATAGATATTGTGAAACTGACCATTGACGATATTGACTGGAACGGGCCTGTCTTGTCGTTTAGGCAGGAGAAGACGGAAAAGCAGCTTATACTTCCAATACCTACAGAGGTAGCAAATGCAATTTCCAAGTATATATTGGAGGAGCGCCCGGCAACAAATTGTAGAGAGCTCTTCATTAGGTCCAAAGCACCATACTGTGGATTGGCACGGAATGCATGCATCCAGGCCTTGGATAAGGCACTTACTGAGAGGAATGTCAAAGGATCCGGATTCCACGTCACAAGAAAGACCTTTGCAACAAACATGCTTAGGAACGGTGCATACATCCAAGATGTATCGGATGCTCTTGGACATAGCGACCTGACGAATGTTCACAAATACCTTGTATTCGATGAAGACAGGATGGCCCGGTGCGCCTTGAAGCTTTCCGAGCGAAGCCTGACCATGGAAGGGGGGTTCCTTCATGAATAATCCTTCCAACCCCACAAGTATCATCGCTCCTTATATTGAAAGCTTCCTGCAGGAGAAACGCACATCAGGATTTGATTATCGTACGGAAAAACTGCTGCTTCTCAGGTTTGACAGGTATTGCAACGAAAGGAAGCTACGGAATGCAGAGATAACCAAGGATTTTCTTCAAGACTGGTGTATGAAACTGGATACTGAATGCAACTCGCAGCTTTCGAAACGGATATCGGTAGTCAGGCGGCTATTGTTGCACATGGTGTCATTGGGTGTCGAGACTTACATTCCCCGTAATGATGTTCATAGAGAATTGGTCCTTCCTCATATCTTCACCGACAAAGAGCTCAAGGAGCTGTTCATTGCTGTGGATGGATATATTCCCAAGTCTCCGAGCTTTGTCCACAGAAGGATGGCAAACGAATACAGGATCCTTTTCCGGATGCTGTACTGTTGCGGTCTCAGAAACAGTGAATGCTGCGGAATACCGGCCGAATGTGTGGATTTGGAATCCGGGACACTGATGGTTCTTGATTCAAAAGGGCATAAGGACCGGCTCGTGAAGATGGCCGATGACCTGACTGAGCTGTGCAGGAGGTATTGGGAATATATCGGGACGTGGTTCGGGTATAGTCCGAAATGGTTCTTTCCCGGGAAAAATCCCGAGAGCCATATCCCCAATACATCTGTCGATATGGCTTTCACCCGTATCTGGGAGACGACACCATCAGCACGCCAATGCAACAACAAACCGACTCCGCATGACCTGAGGTTCACTTTCATTACCGATAGGATAAATGAATGGGCGAAGGATGGGACTGATATCAATGCAATGATGCCGTATCTCCAAAGATATGTGGGGCACAAAAGCCTGAAGGAAGTTTATTACTACTACCATACCTCAAGCGGTCTTTACGATGTAATAAGCAAATTCGATTCATTGTCGGCCGTAGTGATTCCGGAGGTAAAAGCATGAAAAAACGTACTTGCAGCGCCCCCGTTCAGGAAACACGGTTCTTTTCCAAGACAAATGAATTCTTCGAAGTGTATCTTGCCAGACAGGTCCTGGCCAGTATCCACACCATACGGTCATACAGGGCAGGGCTTTCGGTATTCTTTGACTATGTAACAACAGTCAAGGGCTTCACACCAAAAAACTTCCTGTTCTCCGATTGTACATTCAATCTTGTGCTGAGCTTTCTTCAAACTATGAAGGAGACGCTTCACTATGCTCCGGGGACGGTGAACTCACGGCTTGCGGCTCTTCGCTCATATCTCGAATATGTGGCTGACGACAATATTGAAGTAATGTCTGTGTATATTGCCGTGTTGAAGGTGCCGACTGTCAAGGTTCCTAAGGAGATCCGGCCGATTGTGAAGCCAGAGAGTCTGAGGCTCCTGCTGGACGCACCGGAAAATACCAAGATTGGAAACAGGGACCGGTTTGTCATGACGATTCTCTATGATTCAGGAATTCGTGTCGGGGAACTCCAATCCATTACGCTGGGAGACATCACCGCCAGATCAGGGAACTGGATGATACTGATAAATGGCAAAGGACGGAAGCAGCGGACCATCGTGCTTTCGGATAAGGCGTCACGGCACATGGATGCATATATGAAAGCATGGCATTCCGGAAACAAGGATCCTTCAAGGCCTTTGTTGTATACGGTGATTCATAACAACCTCTCTCCTATGTCAACAAGAAACATTGAGCGTATATTTAAGAAGTACGGGGATATGATGAGAAACCAGCACATCGATATCCCAGAAACAGTATATCCGCACATGTTCCGAAGGACACGAGCTACAAATCTCTATCAGCAGGGCGTTCCCATTGAACAGGTCTCAGCACTACTAGGCCATTCAATGATAGAAACAACCAGAAGTTACTATGCATCCCCATCGCTCGAGCAGATGAAGGCTGCAATACAAAAGGGCATCGGCCCTGAGCCTGAAGATTGCAAGCAGGAATGGATTGGCTCGGTAGATGAAATCAAGAAGAAACTCGGCTTGAAGTAGAAAGTTTTATCCGCACATTGTACGAGGCAACTTATTGCAGAGACGAATGTTGTTGTACGTGTGCGGGTAAATATATGATGCTGATAAGATTCGCCCCTTCCTCTGAGGTACCGAGGTTGCCTCGAGCTCGATGCCCAGGGTCTTGCAGGCTGCGGAGAACTGGGTGAAGGTATCCTTTTCCTCATCGGGTTTGGAGAGGGACTTGTACTCGAAGACGGTCCTTCGGTCGGTCCTGAAGCGCGAGGGGATGCCGTAGTTCCTGAGGATCATGTACAGTACATGGTAATAGCCGTCCAGGGTCTCCTGGGTGTCGAACCATGCCCCCACCACCTCGCTCGTTGCATCATCTATGGCCACATGCAGGTGCCACTTGCCCGCCCCGGGGACCCAGACGAGCTCGCTGGCATCCATCTGCACCATCTCACCGAAATACTTGCTCCTGGGCCTCCTGGGATGCGCATCGGCATCGTCGAGTACGGCAAAGGCTGCGTTGACCTGCTCGCTCTCGGCCTTGCTCAGGTGCTCCTTCCTTGCGACCAGCCTCAGCCGCTTCTCCATCTGCCTCCTGGTTGCCTTCTTCGAGCAAGGGGAGACCAGGTATGCCCCCTTCAGGATTGAGTGCAGTGTCCCGTCCGACAGGTGGATGTGGTGGTCCTCCCTCAGGATCTCTACGAAATGGGTGAAACTGGCATTGCAGTATTTCTCCTTGTACAGCCTCTCGACCAGCTTCCTGGTCTCCTGTGGCTTGGTCGTTGCCGGCTTGCGGCCCTTGTTGTGGTGGCTGAACAACGAGACATCCCCACTTTCATGCCACCGTACATACTTCATCAATGTTTTCCTGGTGCATCCCAGCTTCGTCCGGCCCCGCCTGATGGCCGTGTCGGTGCAGCCAAGGCTGATGACCTCCCCGGCTGTGTGGTACTTCTGCATCTCATTCGGTCTCAAGTCCTTCAGTTCCATCGTTCTTATCCTCCCGGGGGCGGCTTGCCCCTCTTCGGAAAGCTTTCTGCATCCCCATGTACATGGGATTTGTGCAGTTTTTCGCTCCCTGGGGTGATGGTAGTGGCAACCAGGTCGAGGAACATGCAAAGGTTGTTGGATTCAGTGTGGAAAAGGTCCAGCACATAACGGAGCCAGCCATCGCCGACCTTCCTGCAAAAGCTGAGGAGCGCAGTTGAGATGTCTTTCTTGGGGAAATTGCAGCCAATGCTAAGCTGGATCCTTGTGACCACAGCCTCCCACATACCCTTGAACCAGGCTCTCCAGTTGGCTCTTGTCCGCGGGCTCGCCATCGAGAAGTCTTTCCTGTTCTCCAGGGCACAGCGTATCTCGGAGAGGCAATACTGTTTGTTCCTCACGATATCGTCGGGAAAGATTGTCGAGTAGAGGCCATCCACAGGGCAACGGTAAACGGTGAGGAGCATCATCTCCACCACCGGGCCTGTTTCTGCCGTGTACCTCCTGCCTCGCTCCCGGGAAAACGCATACTCACCCGGTCCCAGGCACTTGCGGCACACGATCCCGCCGTTGCCCTTTCTCAAGGATGGATGGCAACTGTCTTGAACTTAATCATGACCGGTGTTACTGTTTTCATGGTTGTTGATGAAGAGGAAGTCTTTGAAAGTGCCAACAAACAATGGGCTTCCTCTTCTCTTCTCCTTCGGGGATCCTCTCCCCAGTCCTTCCCCCATTAAACCACAGCTTTCCCCCTACTGGAATATTTCATTTGCGGTATGAGTGGGAGTTTTCATATTCGAGACAGTCAAGTAATGTATTCAGCCAATTCTTTGTTGTTCTCGTTGATGGCTGGGTGTATACTCGTTGCAAGAAAGGATTACTTCAAGGGAGTGTAGAATGTTGACCAAACAAGTTGTCGCCCAGACCAATGATGGGCAACCCATTTATCTGATAACGCTTTCCAGTGGGCCATACTCCGCTGAGATTCTCAGTTTGGGGGCTAATCTCAAGACATTGAAGACCCCTGATCGGAATCAGAAGGTTAGGGATATTGTACTGGGATTTGAGAATCCATTGGACAACTTGACATCTACTACCTATTTTGGGCAAGTTGTTGGACGATTTGCCAATCGTATAGCAAAAGGTACGTTCTCCTTGGACGGCAAACAGTATACGCTTGAAACGAATGAAGGAGAGAATTCTCTCCATAGTGGGAAAAGTAATTGGGGTTGGCGGAATTGGCACGTTGAGACCTTTGAATGGGATGGAAATCCTGGGGTTGTGCTGAGTCTCTTCAGTCCCGAAGGAGAGGGCGGATTCCCTGGCAATGTGAATTGTACCGTCTCGTATGTACTTACCAAGAATGGAGAGCTTCGTATTGAGTATGAAGCAACAGCTTCCCAGGCTACGCCGATCAATCTGACCAATCATAGTTATTTCAATTTGCGAGGTGCTGGCAGTGGGGAAATTACCGCTCATGAGGTGAAGCTCGCATGTGATCGATATCTCGAGATTAATGATCAACTGGTTCCTACAGGAAACATTCTTCCAGTGAAAGGTACGGCTTTTGATTTTACCAAGGGGAAGCCACTGGGCCAGGATATTGAAGAAGCAGGTGGGTATGATCATTGCTTCATTCTTGAACATACACCGACAAACAAACCGGTGGAATTTGCATGGATTCACGAACCAGTTTCAGGCAGAACCATGAAAATCAAGACAACCATGCCAGCTGTACAGATGTACAGTGGGAACTTTCTCGAAGGAAAGGATATCGGTAAGGGTGGGGTTGCCTATCCCAAGCATGGTGGTGTCTGTTTTGAAACACAGTACTATCCCGACGGCCCAAACCATGAATCGTTTCCTTCTTGTATTTTCAGCAAAGAGAGACCTTATAAACATACGACAGTGTTCTCCTTTGGTGTGAAATAGGTACGATAGTACTCGCACCCACTTGCAATCCTCGGTGTAGCTATAGTAGAAAGAGTGAAAATCGGCTGAAGGGAGCTTCTCATGAAAGAGGTGAAAATTATTGGGATTACAGGTGGGTCTGGTTCAGGAAAATCCACGATTGTTAAGAAGATTAGTGAAGTTTGCACAGATTTCGTGTTTATTCCCCAGGACAACTACTATCGCTCTGCCACTTTCATCAGTAATGCCAATATTACCGCTTTCAACTTTGATCATCCTGATGCCTTTGATATGGAACTGCTTCATGAACATCTGAAGACGCTCAAGGACGGCAAGGCCATAGAGATGCCCCAGTATGATTTTGTCCACCACCGAAGAAAGGACGAGACGATACATGTCGCAGCAAGAAGTCTGGTGATTATTGAAGGGCTGATGATTCTGCATGATAGCAACATTCGGGATTTGTTGGATTTGAAACTCTATGTAGATACCCCAGATGATATACGCTTCATAAGAAGGTTGAAACGTGATATTGCAGAGCGTGGAAGAACCGTAGAGAGTGTATGTACACAGTATCTTGAGGTTGTGAGACCGGGGCATTTCAATTTCATCGAACCAACCAAGGCTTTTGCTGACTTGATCATTCCTGAAGGTGGGTACAATGAGAATGCTCTTTCTGTACTTATTCCCTTTGTAAAGGAACTTGCTGGTTGATCAGCGTTTACGGAAGAGGGTAAAGCCATCCTTTATTGCTTTCCAAGACCAAGTGTCTGGAACTGGGTCATCCCCTCCATAAAACCAACGACTGCATCGGATGATTCTGGCAAAACCCATGATAAATCCTTTAAAAATTCCATGCTTTGTTACTGAATCTACCATATATGAGGAACAGGTAGGGTGGTAGAGACAGCTTCCACCACCAAAAAAAGGTGACAAAATTCCTTTGTAGAGGTACACTGGGATGAGAAATATCTGTCGTAGCAGCCAGAGGATTTTTTTCATGAGAACATTCTATTGAGCGATTGTAAAAGTTGCAACAACTGGATACACTGGTAAGGTAGACATTTGACTTGTAACGTGATAATCGTTATGATAGTGAAAAAATTAAGAAATTGAGCATTTGTATGGAGGAATAGGTATATGGCAGGTAACGTATCCAAGAACGCACGCCGCGAAGGTGCAAAGGCAATGACCAGTCGCTGGGGTGGTACTATCAAGATGAAAGCAGTTTTCGAAAATGGAAAACTTCGTCATGTGGCATATTGCGAGAAATCAGGTAATACTGCTCGCAAGCCCAAAGATTTGATGTAAGGAACTTGTATCAAGAAAAATAACCGTTAGCCTGTGATTTTAAGTATCGCAGGCTCGTTTTTTTGGTAAATCTTCCGGAAAATCACCATTTTTCCCGCATTTTTAATGTATCCGTTTCAAGTAGTGTGTGTTATAGTGTTGATGAGTACGTATACAACGACACATGAGAACGTCATGAGGAGGAAACACGTGAAACGTCTTTCAAGAACAATTATGACAGCAATGCTGGTAGCTTTGTTGGCTTTTTCCCTTGTTGGCTGTAAGAGCACTGCAAAGGTAGAACCAATCCCCCCAGCTCCTGTTGAACCCGCTCCTGAGCCGGTAACCCCTGTAGAACCCGCTCCAGAGCTCGTAGAGGTGCCAGAACCAGAGCCAATGCCAGAGCCGGCTCCACCCGCACCTGCACCAGCACCGGTAGCTGAGGAACCCAAGGAATTGGTGTATCCCTATGGTGTGCAGGAGATCGTAAAGAGTGATAGCGGAGCGAAGGTATTCGATCTGATTATTGTACATACCAACGACCTGAACGGTAACATCTACAGCGAGAACGGCGGACTTGGTCTTGCAAGGCTGTCCACTGCGCTGAAGGCTGGCCGTGCACTTACCGACAACTGGTTGCTGCTGAACAGCGGCAATGTCGGCGAGGTACCGGCTGAGGCTGCGATGCTGGCCGCCGAGGTGGTTGATGAGCTTGGCTACGATGCCTACACCCCACAGGCAGTGCAGCTGGCTACCGGTATAGCCGGGACGAAGAAGGCCCTTCCGTTGAGTGCGAATGCACTGGATGCGAACGGGTACCTGGTCGCCCAGCCCTATCAGGTGTACAACTACAACGGCTTCAAGGTCGGCGTGGTAGGGCTTGTTGCCCCGAAACCGATTCAGGGAGTGAGCTTCACCAGTGACCTGATTCTGGACAATGCACAGTACGCTGTGGACATGGCTCAGGATTATGTTGACTACATCGTGGTGCTCAGCGACCTTGGCAGCAAGGGCGATCTCACCAGTGAGATGGTAGCCCAGAACATTGACGGCATCGACCTGATCGTCGACGGCAATGGATCTGCAATGGCCAAGACCGTGAACGGGACCCTGATCGTACGTGCAGACGAGATGCTGAAGAGCGTTGGTGGCGTGCAGGTAAGTGTAGCAAACGGAAAGGTGAAGAGCGTTGTACCGATGATTCTTCCCGCAGCCGATGTGCTTGACCCTGCCAAGAGTGCAATTGCCAAGGCTTATGAGCCATTTGCAAGAGCAATGGGCTACACCCTGCAGGTAAGCGTACCTGAGGATCCAGCCATTGTCTCGATGATTGGCGCAACCCCGAAGCCGATGGTGAAGGCAGAGGTCCCTGCAAAGGCAGAGGCACCTGCACCAGCACCTGTGGTTAAGGAAGAAGCACCCGCACCCGCACCTGCTCCAGTAGCTGTGGAATCAGAGCCAGTTGAGTACCCACTTGGAGTATTCGAGATCGTGAAAAACGATGATGGCGCAAAAGAGTTTGACCTCTTTGTTGTCCATACCAATGATGTACACGGTCGTGTAGTTTCCAGTGAAGACAATGTTGGCTATTCAAAGCTTGCTACCATGTTGAAGGTTGGACGCGGTATTACCGATAACATCCTTGTACTTGACGCAGGTGATGTGACTCATGGAACCAATGTTGTTAATATGTTCGAGGGAGAGACCGTTGGTGTCTTGCTTGATATGCTTGGCTATGATGCAGTAGCACCCGGCAACCACGACTTCAACTATGGTGTTGATCGCCTTCTTGAAGCTGCTGAGATTGCTGAGAAATACACTGACATCAAGGTCTTGAGTGCAAACGTATTGGATGAGAATGGCTATATGTTGTTCCAGCCTTATCAGGTCTACAATTTCAACGACTTTACTGTTGGCGTTGTCGGCTTGACCACTCCTGACACTGCTACCAAGACCCATCCGAAGAATGTTGAAGGCGTGTATTTCGCCAACGAAGAGATCTTCGAGATTGGCCAGCAGGCAATCGATATGGCTAAGCAGTATGTTGATTACATCATCGTACTTGGTCACATCGGAATGGATCCTGATGGTGCAAGTGGCTTGACCACTGATAAGATCGTAAGCAACATCAAGGGCATTGACCTGTTTGTTGACGGTCACAGTCACACCTTGCTGAAGCAGGGGATGAAGATTGGTGACACGATGGTTGTTTCCACCGGTGAGTACATGGAAAATCTGGGCTTGGTCCAGCTACATGTCAAGAACGACGAAGTAACCGCTGTCTATCCGATGATGATTCCTGCTGTAGATGTTTGGAATGCCAAGGATTCTGATCTTGCTAAGCAGTATGGTATTGCAGAAGTACCAAACGATGCTGAAGTTGATGAGTATCTCGGTTATATGACCGCAAAGCTTGATGCTAAGCTCAACACAGTTATTGCAACTGTTCCTGAGATGCTTGATGGCGAACGTGCAAATGTTCGTACCAAGCCGACCAACCTTTCAAGGTTGATCACCAGGGCAATGACTGCTGAGAGTGGTGCCGACTTCACCATTACCAATGGTGGTGGTATCCGTGCATCCATCGACGCCGGTGAGGTAACGATCGGTGAAGTGATTAACGTCCTGCCGTTCACCAACATCATCACTGTTGTTGAGGTGACCGGAGCTGATGTCTATGCTGCACTTGAGCATGGTTACAGCAAATTGCCTGAGACCAATGGTGCATTCTCCCAGACCGACCTCCAGGTTGTTTACAACCGTTATGGCAAGCCTGGTAATCGTATCCTGAGAGTTCTTCTCAACGGTAAGGCGATTGATAAGAATGCAACCTATAAGGTGGCAACCAACGACTTCATGGCCGCTGGTGGTGATGGCTATACCATGTTTGGTAAGGTCCTCTCCGAGGGTTCCTTGCTCAGCGATGTGTTCATCGAGTTCCTCTCGAAGAACTACCCCGCAAAGTAAGGTAATATTACAAATCCAAGGGCGACTATCTTCGGGTAGTCGCCCTTTATTAAATACTTTGCTTAGTGCTTAATTCCTCTTAGGAATTTTTGGTATAACTTATTTCAAACTGCTTGACATAACCAAATCAATGGGGTAATGTTCCTATCGTTCGAAACGTTATTCGCCTGTAGCTCAGTCGGTAGAGCAGGTGGCTGTTAACCACCCTGTCGGGGGTTCAAATCCCTCCGGGCGAGCAAGAAAAGAGACAATCCTATTGGGTTGTCTCTTTTCATATACATCGATTCATAACACTTGGTAGCTGGACTCGAAGTATTGCTATTGATGGTGCAGGCATGTAGGAATATCTTGCTTCATTGCTCTTCTGATTGGAGCAAGTGCAACTATCATTGAAAGCAGGATACCACTGAGGAAGGCTTTTGCGATTGTGGAGAAACTCCAAGAACCACGCATAATACTTTGAATTCTATACCCGATATCCATGTTCCTGAACATGAATCCGAAGTCGATTCCAGTCTCGACAAGATATAGATTAATTACAGCTCCGAAGAGGCAACCTATAAGGGAACCTAGGAAACCTATACCTCCTGCTTCAATGAGTAAGAGCATATAGATAGATCGATCTTGCATACCCAATGCTCGCATCATCCCAATCTCTCTCATTCGCTCATACATCGCCATCAGCATCGTGTTAGATACTCCCACCGCTGCGATGATAAATACCAAGAAAAGAATGATATTGGAGACTCCTCTGTCAGCACTCATGAGGGCTAGGTAATCTTTTGCAAGATCTTTCCATGAATAGACAGCAAGGTCGTGGCCTGCTTTTTCGAGTACTGTTTGGAGTGAAAGAGCTGCCGACTCGATATCTTTAACATTGCCTAGTGAAATGTCGATATTGGTAACAGCACCCTCCATTGCAAGGAACGTATCTGCTGCTTGGATATCCATCATTACCAATGTTCTGTTGACATTGGGATTGGGGCAATTCACGATTCCAACAATTTGCATATCAAAGGCTTCATAGAAACCGCCATTACCTCTTGTTAACAAGGTGACCCAATATCCTACCTCAGCCCCGATATCCTCAGCAAACCAGCTTCCAATTACTATTCCATCCATCTCACCTGGCTTAAGAAATCTTCCTTGCTGGAGAGTGTCTTCAAATTTGTACACAGAAGCATCTGTTTGTGGGTTGATGGCAGTTACTGTGACTGGGAGTGTACCATCCTCAATAAAATCCTGCTTATACAGAATCATATCAGCTGAGAACAACGTTCTAGGTGTAGCTTTCAATCCTCTGTCTTCCAGAATTTGCAAAACTTTAGAGGGGTCTTTTATCGAGTACTCAAGCGGAAGGAAATGTCGCTCGTCCCAATATTCTGGAGTATATATACGGAGTGAGGCTGTTTCATATAATCGTAAATTTCTCTCAGATTCAAGTTTTGCTCCCAAGAAGATAGAATCAACAACAATGAATGCCATGATTCCAATAGCAATTGCACCAGCTGTAATTGCTGTACGACGTCTGTAGCGACTGAGATTTTTAATGGCGAGGCGAATGATGAATTTCATATTGCTCCTCTCTGTTATGCTTACATTAGAAGAGTACTTCGTCAAATAAAAACGACAGCCATGTGGCTGCCGTTTACAGAAGTAGTGAAGACACTATAAAGACTAACGGTTCATATGCTTCTGGTTGGCCTCATAGACCATCCATGTTGTCTTAATGATATTCTCTACAGAAGAGTGCTCTGCCTTCCATCCTAGGGCTTTGTAAGCCATTTTAGAGGAGGCTACAAGTTTTGCGGGATCCCCCGGCCTGCGGTCGACATATTGTGCTTCGATTGGTTTGCCTGTTATCTCTCTTGCAGTATCAAGAATCTGTTGTACGCTCAATCCTTCCTCACTTCCCAGGTTCACTACCAAACTGTCACTTCCCGCCATCAAATGATCGGCTGCAAGTACATGGCCTTTTGCCAGATCGGTAACATGTACATAGTCTCGGACTCCTGTTCCATCGACCGTATCATAATCGTTTCCGAAGACAAGTAGGTTTGGGCGGATGCCGGTGGCAACTTCCATGACTACTGGAATGAGATTGGCTGGATTGTTTTCCAATCCGAGCATACGTCTCTGTCCATCATATCCTGCAGCATTGAAGTATCTCAGGGAGACATAATGAAGCCCTTTAAGTTCACTGTACCATTTCAAGTTCTCTTCAACACAGAGTTTTGTATATCCATAGTAATTGGTAGGATCCTTGGGATGCTTCTCATCTACAGGAAGGTATGAAGGTTCTCCATATACTGCTGCAGAGGAGGAGAGGATAAAATGCTTGATACCTGTTTCTATGCATCCTGTAATCAAGTTCAGGGAACCTGTGATGTTGTTCTCTGAATATTTGACAGGCTTGATCATCGATTCTCCGGCTGCCTTGAATGCAGCAAGATGGATAACGACATCCCATCCTTCCTGTAATACTTCAACGACCCTCTCTTTGTCTCGGATATCACCCTCGAAGAAGATGGCTTGTTCACTGACATTACTCTTCAGTCCACTGGAGAGATTGTCAAATATTCCAACCGTATCATCGCGGTCCAGAAACTCCAGAGCTACGTGGGTGCCGATATAACCGGCACCTCCAAATAGTAATACTTTCATCGTGTATCTTCCTTCCTTAGTTGAATTGCTTGATGATCGCGGAAAGCTCTTTGGTTCTCTCCTGGAGTTCTTCCTTCGTCTTCGCCTCTACAACCAGGCGTAGATAAGGTTCTGTGTTGCTCTTTCGAACATTGAACCACCAGGAAGGGAATTCGATACGATATCCATCAAAATCCATTACCTTCTCAGGTTTGTCATTGGTAGCATAACGCTCAAAGAGTGCCTGCATGGCTTCATCTTTCTGTTCCAGTTTGAAATTCATTTCTCCACTGTTTGCATAGGCTATGACCGAGTCAATGAACTCACCAATGGTCTTTCCCTGTTTCTTGAGCTCCGTTACTACCTGTAATACCAGGAGGGAGGCGAGGAAGCCGCTATCGCAGTTGTAGAAGTCCCTGAAGTAATAGTGTCCGGCAAGTTCTCCACCGAAGATTGCCCCAAGGTCACGAAGTTTTGTCTTTGCGAACGCATGCCCTACCTTCCAGACATGAACTGTTGCTCCAAGGTTGGTCAGGTACTCAGTGGTAGAGCGACTTGTACGGATATCGACAAGCACATTTCCTTTTTCCTTGTGCAAATAGTAGTACCCCAGGACTGCTGTTATATAATCGGGTTGGAGGAACCTACCTTTTTCATCAAGGAACATCACGCGGTCTGCATCACCGTCATAGATGACTCCAATATCGCTCTTGTTCTTTAGGACAGCTACTTTCAAGTCCTCGCAGTTCTCAACTTCCAGAGGATTGGGTTCATGGGCAGGGAAAGTACCATCGAAATGGTCATACAGATAGTGATGATCATTGCCAAGGAGATCCTTGACCAAGAGGTTTGCCATGCCATGAGAACAGTCGATAGAGAGGTTCAATCCACTTGTATCTGGAACATACTGCTTCAAGAAGGCAAGATAGGGTTGTTTTGCATCTTTGCTGTGTACTGTGCCTTTCTGTTCAGCAACCACTATTGGATCATTGTTTACCATGGCCTCGAGTTCTTTCAGCCCACTGTCAGAGCCAACAGGAACAGCCTTAGTCCTACTGATCTTCAACCCATTGTAGATGGCAGGATTATGACTTGCGGTAATCTGAACAGATGCATCAACCTCGAAGTGTACCGTGGAGAAGTACACCATGGGAGTGGTAGCGAGCCCAATGTCAAATACATCAGCACCACTGTCTGTGATACCTTCGCACAAGGATGCGAAGATTTCCTCGCTGCTGGATCTCACGTCCCGTCCTACCAGTACCACCTTGCTGTTCAACAGCTTGGGTAGAAAATACCCAATCTTGTAGACAGTTTCCTTATTGAAATCTTTGTTGTAGATTCCCCTGATATCATACGCCTTGAATGCGCCCATGTATTAGTCCTCCTTGCTGATTATTCCCAGCTCTTTAATAAATTGTTTTCGGTCCATAAGTTCAAAAAAATGAACGGTTCCGTTCTTGAGTATTACCATCTCTACCATCTGTCTGAACAGTTTATCAAACGATGTAGCCATGCGAACCTGTTCCACCGTTATTGCACCCTGTGAAACCTTGTAAGCGATAGCTTTGGGAATAGGGCGGGTGGTCTCAACCTCATCAATAACAAAGGAACCCTCATGCTTGATGAAAGGTTCCTTTTTCTTTCTGGGTTTGAGACTAATTCCAAACAATGAGGGAGTTCGCTCAAAATCTTCAAAATGAAGGGTGTTCTTTACCCTATAAAGAAAAACGCCAAACTCCCGCATGATGTTCTTATTGTTACCATACCAAGTGGCATAGGTTCTCCAGGTTATTGGAGCTTCGTGACGTCTTTCCAGATTCTCAATAAAAGCCTGTGCATCATCTTCCATGAATTTTTCCTTCGCTTCTCTAGCTTTTTTCTATAGTACCATATACACTGCGTTGCAGAAAGAGCTACTGGGATTGTCATGGATTATACAGAAAAGGATTTTGGAAAGATTTTAAAGCAAAACGCTCTCAAGATGCGTCGGATGATGTTGCAAAGCAACACGACTTGCATGAGGGTGTATGACCGAAACCTGGAAAGGTTTCCTGTTACTGTTGATCTCTATGGCCCCTATGCAAGAATCACCGATTACAGCGATGATGGGTTGGATGAAGAGGATGAGAGGATTTGCTGCGATATCGTCTCACGTATGCTCTATGTACAGACCAGCCATGTGGTGTTCCATCGACGTCCCAAGCGGATGGGAAAGGAACAGCACAGCTTGCAAAGCGAACAATCCTTGGAAGTACAGGTCAATGAAAATGGACTTTTGTTCACTGTTGATCTGACCAAGCGGATTGACACCGGCTTATTCCTGGACCATATGCTTACAAGGACAGTGGTTGAAGGCATGAGCCGAGGATGCAAGGTGTTGAACTTGTTCTCCTACACAGGATCCTTCTCGGTATATGCTGCCCGTGGTGGAGCTGAACGTGTAGAATCTGTGGACTTGTCCAGTACCTATACTGCATGGGCAGAAAAGAATCTTGCCGATAATGGATTTCCGTCCACAGTGGTTCCTTGCATTGCTGCAGATGCATGGACATATGTGATG
>NZ_JAEKNT010000159.1 GCF_016406725.1 Sphaerochaeta sp. S2
AAACGTATAAATACGGCTAAAATGATCCGATACCAAATAACTGGCAAGGAGCATTTGGGAAAAGAGCGTGGAGCTATGATGAGAAGAAGAAGCAATACTATCTACACTCTTTCCTGGAAGAGCAACCTGATCTCAATTGGAGGAACCAAGAGGTTGTGGATGCAGTGTTTTCAATCCTGAGATATTGGCTGGATCGTGGGGTGGATGGATTTCGTCTTGATGTGATCAATTGCATAATCAAGGACAAGACACTGAGAAGCAATCCCAGAATTGTTGGGTCTCGTCCGAGGCCGTATGACATGCAGCGGCATATCTTTGACAGAAATAGGCCGGGAACACATCAGAAATTGAGAATGATGCGCCAATTGGTAGATACCTACCCAGACAGGATGTTGGTAGGTGAAATCATGGTTGAGCTGCCAGGGGAGCCGGAGTTGGCTGCCTCATTCTTGGGAAGGAACAGGGATGAACTCCATCTCTCTTTTGATTTCTCTCTTGCATATACTCGATTCAATGCTATCAAGTGGCAACGATGCGCAAAGCGTTGGTGTGAAGCAATTGGTAAAAATAGAATACCGAGTTGGGTACTAAATAACCATGATATACCAAGAATAGTAAGCCGACTTTCTGGAAATGTAGCAAAAGCGAAACTTGCTGCTCTATTTCTGCTCACGCAGAGGGGCTCAATATTCTTATACTACGGAGAAGAATTGGGTTTGCCCGATTCGAAAGTTCCTTGGAAAGCGATTAGAGATCCTCTAGGAAAACGGTATTGGCCGGTTCATCCAGGAAGGGATCCAGCAAGGGGACCGATGATCTGGTCCAATGAAGAGGGATACGGTTTTACAGATGGAGAAAGCTGGCTTCCATTTGCCTCCAATGCTGACTCCTATGCAGTAACAACGCAAGAGCAAGATGCTTCATCCATGTTACATTACTATCGAGCACTGATTGGAATGAGAAAAGAAGAGCCTGTTTTCAGACGTGGTACTTGTACATATTTGAAGACGAACAACAAGCATATTGTTTGTTACATACGGGAATATGATGATGAGAAGCGATTGATGATTCTGAATTTCAGCGCAAGAAAACAGAATGTTGTCCTCCGTGACTCGGCGTATCAAAAAAGTGACTGGATTTTGCGTTTTACTTCACAAAGAATGCTTCCGGATACCAAGGCTGAATCATTTATGCTTCAACCTTGGCAGGGATGCGCTTATAGTCTGAAGAGCAGGTCGTCATAACTGGGAAATGGCCAGTATTGTTTCTCTGTGTATGTCTCTGCAAGATCGACATAACTTCTCAGTGTTTGCATCTGAGGTACCACCTCATCACGGTAGATTTCTGCCTGGGTCAGCACTTCGTCATTAAAGGACAGTGCTTTTGCTACACAGACATGCAAGTATTCTGTAGCTTCAATTGCCTGATTGAGAGCATTCTGGACAATACCCACATTCCGTTTTTGCAGCGTGGTATCGAGCCCTATGGCATTTTGCTTGGCAATTGTATCGCTGAGCTTACCAACATATTCGCTTACCGCAGGAATGATGTACTTTCTGCACATCTCCACCATGATCGACGCTTCAATGTTAATCTGTTTGCTGTAGGTCTGCAGGTATATTTCCAGTCTGGAGGTAATCTCACTCTTCGTAAAAACCTTTTGTTTTTCAAAGAGCTCCAAGCTCTTCTCACTCAGCATTTGCGGTAGAGCACTCACCGTGTCTTTAAACTCGGGAAGCCCGCGTTTCTTTGCTTCGTCTTTCCACGCTTTGCTATACCCATTTCCGTTGAAAACAATGCGTTTATGGCCCTGATAGAAATCCCTAATGATGTTGTGGCACTCAAGCTCAACATCTTCTGCAGCCTCAAGGCGATCGGCAGCTTCCTCAAGAACTTGTGCAACAGCAGTGTTGATATAAATATTCGGGCCTGCCATAGACTGCGATGAGCCTACCATCCGGTATTCAAACTTGTTGCCGGTGAAGGCAATTGGACTGGTTCTGTTACGGTCGGTCAGGTCCTTAGGAAGCTGAGGCAACATGGTCATTCCCATCTGTACATATTGTCGGTCGCTCTTTGTGCAACACCCTTCCATGGTAATGGTGTCGAGGATGGTGCTGAGCTGTTCCCCCAGATAGATGCTGATTATTGCGGGAGGAGCTTCGGCGCTGCCAAGGCGATGGTCATTGCCAGCGGTGGCGGCTCCGCATCTGATAAGAGGAGCGTATTCATCCATTGCCTTGATGAAAGCAGTAAGGAAGATGAGAAATTGCAGATTATCCTCTACATTGTTGCCAGGGCTGAGAAGATTGGTGCCATCATCAGTACTGAGTGACCAGTTGTCATGCTTGCCTGATCCATTTACTCCCAGGAAAGGCTTCTCATGAAGAAGAGCAACCATGCCATGGCGAAGTGCCACCATCTGGAGTACATCCATCAGTAGCTGGTTGTGATCTGTTGAGAGATTCGCAGCATCATATACGACTGCGATCTCAAACTGGTTGGGTGCAGCTTCCTTGTGCTGGGTCTTGCTGCTGATACCAAGTTTCCAAAGCTCAAAGTTTAATTCACTCATGAACACAGTCACCCGGTCTCCGATGGTGCCGTAGTAGTGGTCATTCAGCTCCTGTCCCTTGGCAGCCAAGTTACCCATGACTGTCCGTCCAGTGAGTCTGAGGTCAGGTCTCTGGTCATAAAATTTCTTGTCAACAAGAAAGTATTCCTGTTCTGGACCAATGTTTACGATGATTCTTTTTGCCTTGGTGTTTCCCAATGCTTTCAGGACACGGAGAGTCTGTTTCTCAAGTGCCTGGTTGCTCCTGAGCAAAGGGACCTTCTTGTCCAGTGCCTCTCCGTTGTATGAGAAAAAGGCGGTAGGGATATAGAGGGTTTTCACCCCATTGATGTCCTTGATGAAGGCAGGGGAGGATGTGTCCCAAGCGGTATATCCGCGTGCCTCAAAGGTTGCCCTGAGACCACCATTGGGGAATGATGATGCATCACCCTCTCCCTTGATCAACTCCTTTCCGCTGAACTCAAGCAGAACCTTTCCTCCCTTTGTTGGGCTGATGAATGAGTCGTGCTTTTCTGCAGTGAGGCCGGTGAGGGGTTGGAACCAATGGCAGAAGTGGGTTGCACCTTTTGCAAGGGCCCACTGCTTCATTGCACTTGCAACAAAGTCTGCCAGTTCACTGGTCAGTTCACGTTGACCACGCTGTACTTCCTTCAGCTGCCTGATGATCGGGTCGCTGAGGTACTTACCCATCTCTACTTCAGTGAAGCAATTGACTCCATAGAAATCGGTAACCGGTGTTTTGGCGTAGTCTATATCGAACATAGTGCCCATCCTCTGATTGGTATGTTCAGACAATACACACTTTTTGCATGATTATGCAATAAGGCAGAGGATTACAACGTATCTTTTGGAGTGATACTGATGGTAATGGTATCTTGATACAGCCCTGCTGGGGCCATGTCTGCACGGTCTTGATTGATTCCAGATACCTCAATCGAACGAATATTTGGAGCACTGGAAGAAAGATTTACCCAGTCAAGGGGGACACTTCCTGTAACAGGTTCTCCACCGAAGAGAAGCAGGTAGGGGATGGCAAAAAGAGTACGCTGGCCATCTAGATGCAGACTGAAGGTTTGGCTTCCCACACTATTACTGAAGGTAACCTCCACTCCATATGTTTTCCCACTCTCAGCATTCTGTAGTGTCAGTTGGGCTTCTGCAATCTTGGTCTTGTCTGTTCCATATGCATTCTGGATGGAGAAGGTTGTTTCTGCTTGGATGGATAGGGTGAGAATTGGATCCTCATTTACTTCTCCAAAAGGAATGTCTACAATCGGAGACTCCCTGAAACTCTGCCCTGGTATTGGAGCGTTTCCGTTGCTGGGTACAGCTTGATTGTTGATTTTCGCATAGGTATAGCCCCGATAGAACCCACTACCTTTATCTGCTGTAGCAATATTGAAGGTTTCAAGGTTGTTGGAAGTCAATGTATAGTTTGATCCATATCTAACTTTGTTTTCCATGTTTGTTTCCCATGAGACCAGATAGAGCTGAATCGAACTAATTTTAGATGCTTGGTTTCCTGAAGCTCCTGGCACCATAGGAGTACCTGATGCACTGGTGATATCCTGTTTAAGAAAGCCTCCATCTGAAAGATTCGTAACAGCCACAATACGGAATCCAAAGCTTGAAGAGCAAATTTCAAGTGCGCCAGTTCGGCGCTGTACATATAGTCGGGTGAAACTCCCGACCTGACAAAGACTGACCAACAGTCAGTATCCAGCCTTGGAGCCGAAACCGTGAGATTAGGTTTAAGCGTAGGCAGGAAAGCACAAGAGCCGTAAGGAGGTTTCCTGAAGCCGTATTAGCCACGTAATTCCAACAAGAGGAAGCCGATGTTGTTTGTAAGACAGTAGGCAGCAAGAACAACCCGTATTGGTAAGGATTGGGAAATTCCTCCGGGGTTTTAAGGCATGGCGAGTGTGCAAGGTATGTATGGTGTACCTGGGAGGGCTTGCATCTTGC
>NZ_JAEKNT010000160.1 GCF_016406725.1 Sphaerochaeta sp. S2
CCCAATTAGTGCATAAATCAACATAAAATTGAGAAAATATCTCAAATATATGTATATTATGTTTGAAGTGAGGTAAAACAGCTGATGCTTTCCATCTTGTTGAGAAGCCTTTCTTGAAGAAAGGCAGGTACGTGCGTGGAACGTACCTGCCAAGAGATGAGAAGAGAGGGTTATTGGGTGTCTATCTCTGGTATTCCTCCCAAAGTTCATCAGCGACTGGCTTCCATTTGTCAGCAATCGGCTTGCACTTTGTATAGAGCTGTTCTACTGATTCTGAGTCGATCCGTTGGGTGCTTTGTGCCCCCGACTGGTTGACCATATCTACCAGCAACTCCGGATTGTCAAACATGGGGCAGGGACGGAACATGTTAGTATTGCATGGCTGATGATCCCGATATGCCTTGAACAGTGGATTCCTAAGAGCTTCCACGAGAGGTTTACCATGAATGGATTCACAGGCATAGTGGATGAACGCACATGGCTCCATGTCCCCATTGGCATTGATGTGCAGGTATCGTCTTCCTCCTGCGATGCATCCATTCACATAGTTGCCATCATTCCAGAAGTCCAGGACAAAGAGCGGATTATGAGTGCGTATTTCCCTCACACGCTTGAGCATGTATGCTCGTTGGGAGGTGGAGGCAACCAAGTCGAGGGAGGCACCTGCCCCTACAGGGATATAGGTAAAGTACCATCCAAAAAGTGCTCCCTTTGCTTCCATAAACTCAATGAACTCATCAGAACCCACATATTCTGTATTGTGTGCGTGGTAGCAAGTCGAGAATCCAAAGGGCAAGCCCCGTTCATGTAAGAGGTCCATTGCCTGGATACATTTCTTCCAAACCCCACTGCCCCTTCTTGCGTCGGTCATTTCCTCAGTTCCCTCGATACTGATTATTGGGATGAAGTTCTTTACACTCAGTAGGTCTTCCGCAAATTCAGCGTCAATCAATGTTGCATTGGTAAAGGCAGCAAAGATTGCGTCGTTGTGTTTGTGGGCAAGCTTTATCAGGTCATGTTTACGAATCAACGGTTCGCCACCGGAGAAGAGATATGCATAGGTTCCCAGTTCCTTTCCTTCGGTAATGATGCGATCCAAGGTTTGGAAGGAGAGCGTATCAGTTTTCTTGTACTCGGCGGCCCAGCATCCTGTACAGGAGAGGTTGCAGGCAGAAGTCGGGTCCATCAGGATTGCCCAAGGGATATTCATATCCATCTCTGAACGGTTTTTCTCCAACTGTTCAGCTCCAAACCAAGCAGCATTGAAAACAAAGTTCATGACTATCTTCTCTAGCACCTCGTAGTCTGTCTGGTGAATGATTCTCATGATCAAGCCGTATCCCCCTGATGAGGGGGCTTGTGTGATACGTTTGATCATCTTCCATTGGTTCTCTTGTATTCTCCCTGTTGCTGCTGCGATGGGCTGTGCCCAGCTCACCAGTTTGGGAAGATTCTTTTCCGGGTCTGCACATACA
>NZ_JAEKNT010000161.1 GCF_016406725.1 Sphaerochaeta sp. S2
CAGATATGCTTCGTTTTTTGTATCCACAGCCTTATGAATATTCGCAAAAGTTGGTTATCAATCCAATCCCATTCACAAAAAACATGCAGCAACCATCTAATTTGTTGCTTAAAACTCTATTTTATACTACATATTCACAAATCTATATTATAAATACATTTTTCAAATCCAAAATTTCCTCAATTCTCTGTTTCTCATAAATTCTCATGTTGAATTTCTACTATTCCGGTAGTATATTTTAAAGACATACAGACGTTATTTTTTATTTGAAGAATATTGTAAGTACGTACACTCACTATCGGAGGAAAAGTATGAGTAAAAAGATTTTTCATGATCCAGACCCTGCAGAGACGAAAGATTGGCTGGAGTCGTTAGAGGGTGTCATAGAGCATGAAGGCGATCAGAAAACTGATTATTTGCTTTCAGAACTTACCCAAGTTGCACGTAACAAAGGTGTTACCACATCCCCTGGGGTTATTAGCCCCTATATCAATACAACAGACCTAGACAGCAATGCGGTCATTCCACCGGAAGAATCGCTTATTGCACGAAATGTATCAGCATTTGTTCGATGGAATGCCATGGTAATGGTAGCCAAGGCAAATGAAGATGGAAAAGGATTGGGTGGGCATATCGCCAGCTACTCATCCTCTTCAGCAATGTATGAAGTAGGCTTCAATTGGTTCTTCAAGGGACCAGAATCCGAACACGGCGCTGATATGATCTACTTCCAAGGTCACTCCTCTCCTGGCATGTATGCCCGGGCCTATATAGAAGGACGACTGAGTGAAGAACAACTGGAACATTTCAGACAGGAGACAGGGGGCAAGGGACTCTCTTCCTATCCACACCCCTACCTGATGCCGGAATTCTGGCAGTTCCCAACCGTTTCGATGGGCCTTGGTCCTTCGATGGCTATCTATCAGGCACGATTCATGAAATATATGGAAGACAGGGGCTTGAAGGAAAGTGGAGACAGGAAGGTCTGGGTCTTTATGGGAGACGGAGAGTCTGATGAACCAGAATCGCTTTCAGCACTCTCACTTGCTTCCAGGGAGAAGCTCGATAACCTTATCTTTGTAGTTAACTGCAACCTGCAACGTCTCGATGGACCGGTTCGTGGTAATGGAAAGATAATCCAGGAACTTGAAGGAAAGTTCAGAGGTGCTGGGTGGAATGTAATCAAGGTTATCTGGGGAACTGAATGGGACGCCATCCTTGAGAAGGATACCAAGGGTATTCTCCTGCAGAAACTGGCAACCATGGTTGATGGTGAGTTCCAGACCCTGCAAGCTAGAGGCCCAGCATATCTGAGAGAAAAACTCTTCTCTGGAGATGAGTACCTTGAATCGCTTGTTGAAGGGATGACGGATAAGGATCTCTGGCAGTTAAGCCGTGGAGGCCATGACCCCAGAAAGATCTACCAGGCATTCCATGCAGCAACAAACCACAAGGGAAAACCTACGGTCATTCTGTTCAAGACCATCAAGGGCTTCGGCATGGGCAGCGGAGAGGGTGCTATGGGTGCTCATAACCTGAAGCACATGGAAGAGAGCGATCTTCTCGCCTTCAGGGACCATTTCCATGTACCCATTGATGATGAACAGGCAAAGAGTATGGTGTTTATCAAACCGGATCCTGAGAGCAAAGAAGGCAAATTCCTTGCCAGGCGCCGAGAGATAATGGGAGGACCTGTACCCTACCGCCATAAGGATGGCGAAAAACTGACGGTCCCCACAACCAAGAGCTTTGAGGATATGCATGCCTCCACTGGAGAGAGAGAACTATCCACTACCATGGCATTTGTCCGCCTGCTTACCAAGCTGGTTAAGGACAAGAATATCGGGGAGAGGATTGTCCCCATTGTCTCTGATGAAGCACGAACCTTCGGCATGGAGGGCCTCTTCAGACAAATTGGTATCTATGCCCCCGATGGCCAGCTGTATGAACCGGTTGATAAGGAATCATTCCTGTGGTATCGCGAAGACAAGAAAGGACAGATTCTCGAAGAAGGAATTACTGAGGCCGGTGCGATGTCCTCGTGGATAGCAGCAGCCACAAGTTATGCAAACCATCAGGTTTCGATGATCCCCTTCTTCATTTTCTATTCCATTTTCGGTTTCCAGCGAGTAGGTGACTTCATCTATGCTGCTGGAGACAGTCGTGCAAAGGGCTTCCTGATGGGAGCAACTGCAGGAAGAACCACCCTGAACGGGGAAGGATTGCAACATGAGGATGGTCATGGACTGCTCTTGGCATCCACCCACCCCACCTGTCAGGCATATGACCCTACTTTTTCCTATGAACTTGCTGTGATCATCCAGGATGGAATGAAGCGTATGTATGAGGATGATGAGAACATCTTCTACTACATCACACTGATGAATGAGAACTACACCCATCCAGAGATGCCCAAGGGAGCTGAGGAAGGGATCAAGAAAGGTGCCTATCTCTTCCGGAAAGCAAAGAAGAACAAGAATCCTGTCGTACAGTTGATGGGAAGTGGAACAATCCTTAGGGAAGTCATAGAAGCAGCTGAACTCCTGTCAAAGGACTTCGGTGTGGAGTCTGACATCTGGAGTATCCCCGGGGTCAATGAACTGCACCGTGACGGTGTTGAGGCAGAGCGATACAATCTCACCCACCCAGAAGGCAAGGCCAAGGTTCCGTATCTGACCAAGGTGATGGAAGGACATGACGGTCCAGTGGTGATAAGCACCGACTATCTCAGGGCATATCCTGAGCAGATCAGGAGGCTCATTCCCAATTCCAAGGTCACCATCCTCGGCACAGATGGATTTGGAAGATCCGATTTCAGGCATGCACTGAGGACCTTCTTTGAGGTTGACAGG
>NZ_JAEKNT010000162.1 GCF_016406725.1 Sphaerochaeta sp. S2
GGCTCACTCATGAAGTATCCAAGGATGGCAATGATTGCATAGGCTCCGATGGCAATCTCCAGGGCTTTGCGAACTCCCACTTTCTTTCCAAAGGCAGAGTAGGCAAGTGCAGAAGGGAATGCCACAAACTGCGTGATGAGCAGGGCAATGATCAATGATTCACTGGGAAAGTTGAGGCTTGTCCCATAATTCACAGCCATTCTGATAATGGTATCCACCCCATCAATATACAGCCAGTATGCGATGAGAAAGATTGCCAATGTCTTCAGTTGGCGAAAACTCTTCAAGGTCTGCCGTGTTATGGAGAGCCCTTTCTTGACTGCCTGCTTAAAGGGGAGGTTGTCTTCGGTTACCTCTTCCTTTACGAAAAACAGAACTGGAAGTGTGAATACCACCCACCAGATACCTACGATGACAAAACATACCCTGATAGCTTCCCCCCCATCTGTAAATCCAAACCATGATGGATTGAGATACATCAGAACATTTACCAGGAACAACAATCCCCCTCCGATATACCCCAGGCTGTATCCGAGTGAGGAGACAAAATCCACCTTCTTCTCTGACGCTACAAAAGGAAGGAGTGCATCATAGAAGGTGTTCGCTCCGCTGAAGCCGACCACAGCAACAGAGTAGAAGAGTACTGCCAAGGGCCAGGAGCCCATCTGTAATACATACAGGCTTGCAGTCATCACTGAGCCTATCAAAGCAAAAAATGCAAGTAAGCGTTTCTTGTAGGTGCCCCAATCTGCGATAGCACCCAGTATGGGGGCCAAGAGCGCAACGATCAATGATCCCAGGGAGTTTGCCAGTCCAAGATAAAATGTCCCTTCCTGGCTGCTTGCTCCTACTGCCCAATAGGCACTGAAAAAGACAGGGAAGAACCCTGCCATCACCGTGGTAGCAAAAGCACTGTTCGCCCAGTCATAGAATGCCCATGCGACAATCGAGCGTTTTGAATCTTGCATTGTGTGTACCTTCTTTCTCATAGCGTACCAGTGAATGACGAATCTGTCATGCGCTATTTTCACCATGGTTGTATTGCACAACGTGCTATCCTTCAATACAATACGCTCCTGTAGATATCCTAGAAATATGGAAGGTTATTTCCCATGATTGTATGTAAATTCGGTGGAAGCTCTGTTGCTGATGCCAAACAGATAGTTAAAGTTAAAGCGATTGTAGAGGCTGATCCAAAACGACAGATAGTGATTGTCTCTGCTCCAGGAAAACGTAACAAGGATGATGAGAAGGTGACAGACATGCTCTATGCATGTAATGCACTTGCCCAGCAAGGATTGACTTGCAAGCCGGTCTTCAAGAAGATTGCCGACCGTTTTACCTCCATCCTTGAAGACCTTGGCATCGAGAAGAAACCCTTTGTTGCTGTCCTCGAGGAAGTTCGCCAGATGATTGATGCAGGCCATGGTGCAGAGTATGCAGCAAGCCGCGGAGAATATCTCAGTGCCCGGATGATTGCCGCCTACCTTGGTTGGGATTTCCTGGATGCTGATCCGTATATCGTCATCAACCCTGATGGGACGGTACATGAGCAAAGCTATGAGAACCTCAGAAAGGTATTGAAGAAAGACAAGAAGTATATTGTTCCTGGTTTCTATGGCTGCGATATCGAAGGGAAAGTAAAAACTTTCAGCCGAGGTGGGTCGGATATCACCGGAGCCATTCTCAGCAGTGCTGCTGATGCGGAATCGTATGAGAACTGGACCGATGTTTCGGGGGTGTTCTCAGTGGACCCCCGCTTGGTGGATAACGCAAAGGTGATCAAGACTATGACCTATCGTGAGCTTCGTGAGCTTGCAGGTGTTGGAGCAAATGTCTTTCATGAAGAAGCAATTGCTCCTGTGATCGCAGCCCAGATTCCCATCAATGTGAAGAACACCAATTCACCGGAGGATATGGGCACCATGATCGTCAATGAACGAGAGAGTGGAACAGCTCCCCTTGCAGGTGTCTCAGCAAAGAAAGGCTATAGCAGGATAACCCTGCGTAAGCTGATGCTCTTCAAGCAATCCGGGACCAGTCATGCACTGCTCACCATGTTGTATGTGTTTGGCATCAGGCCCTCTTTCAGCTTGTTTGGCGTAGACAGTATCGTCTGGTTTTTTGAAACAAGCCAGGCAAGTGACAGTGTCCTGAAAGCAATGTGCACCCGTCTCACCAGTGAATTCTCTCTCGACTCCATTGAAGTTGATCATGATCATGCAATTGTAGGTGTTGTAGGAGAGGGCGTCATGGGTCACCGTGACCTGATTGCTAAAGTGGTTGGTGCCTTGGATAAAGAATCCATCAGGTTGAATTTCCTCAACTTCGGTGCATCCGATACTTCCTTGCTGCTTGGAGTCCATGCTGATAAAACACAAGACGCTGTAATCACACTGTATAATGCATTGTTCTAAGCATCTGTTCCTCCACTTTCCCGTGGAGGGATTTTTTTACCAAAAAATATTATAATATACCTTTATAACATACCGAGAAAAGAATGTAAAAGAGTCTGCAATTCTATTGATTACTTCCTCTTTTTTTCTTATGGTATAGGTAATATGTACATATGAGGGTAGTGTAGTGGTCGATTCTGCTTCGCTCTATTTGGCCTTGATGATCTTCCTCGCGAGAGTGGTGGATGTCTCTTTGGGTACTTTGCGTCATGCCCTTGTCATTCGTGGCAAGAGAGCTCTTACGTTTATCATTGCATTTGTTGAATCCATCATCTGGGTGTTTGCTGTATCGAGGGTCATCAATGACCTGTCAGATCCTCTCATGGCTATTGCCTTTGCATTTGGATTTGCTGCTGGGACTTTTATGGGAATCACCTTGGAGAGCATTCTGAAAATCGGGGATCAAGTGGTGAAAGTCTTCACTCAAAAGGGTTCTGCAGTTGCTCAGCTCTTAAGAGAACAGGGCTTTCGTGTCACTGAGTTTCAGGGGAATGGACGGGATGGCACCATCTATCTCCTGTTCGTACAAGTTCCCAGAAAATCAGTGAAGCAAGTCATGAAACTTACCCGTTCCATTGATTCCACCTGCTACCTTGTAGTCGAAGATATCAAGATGCGTGCTTACGCCTAAAAAAAACCGGCCCTTAAGTGGGCCGGCTATACATGAACTGATTGTTATTTGTTGATAACCTGTTCGGTTTCGAGATCGAAGAACTTAGCCTTTGCCATATCAGGAATCAAGTAAATCTTGGTATCCGGGGCAGGAACAAGGGTAGGTTCAATCTTACCGATAACCTGGCTCTTGGAAGTGGAGGTATAAACGTGGGTCTCACTACCAAGGGGTTCAACAACACTTACCGTACCATTGATGGTCTCTCCATCCTTGGCGGTATTGCTGAATGAAACATCCTCAGGGCGGATACCGAAGGTTACTGATTTTCCTACATAGGGGGTCAGCATTTTCTTCTGCTCTGCAGTGACTTTAAGGCGGAAGGTACCTTCGTTTGCGTAGATATCATCGCCATCAGCTTCAATAGCAGTCTCGAGGAAGTTCATTGGGGGAGAACCGATGAATCCGGCAACAAATTTGTTCTGTGGGTTGTTGTAGAGATCAAGAGGTCCACCAATCTGCTGGATGACACCAAACTTCATTACGACGATTACATCAGCCATGGTCAGGGCTTCTACCTGGTCGTGGGTGACATAGATCATGGTTGCCTTGAGGCGGTTATGCAGGGAGGAAATCTCTGCACGCATCTGGACACGAAGCTTTGCATCGAGGTTGGAGAGGGGTTCGTCAAAAAGGAATACCTTTGGCTTACGAACGATAGCTCTTCCTACTGCAACACGCTGTCTCTGTCCACCAGAGAGAGCCTTTGGCTTTCTGTCAAGCAGCTCTTCAATCTCGAGGATCTTTGCTGCTTCACGAACACGCTGGTCAATCTCTTCTTTGGGGAACTTACGAATCTTCAATCCGAAAGCCATGTTGTCATAGACGGTCATGTGGGGATAGAG
>NZ_JAEKNT010000163.1 GCF_016406725.1 Sphaerochaeta sp. S2
GCTTTGTTCCCTGCTATGTGAACAGCCGTCTTACAGTAAAGGGCATTCCCGTCAGCTGCGAAGTCGATATCTATGGAGCATTGAGTGAATATATTGGTATCTGTGTGAGTGATAAACCTGTTACCTTGCTGGATATCAATAACACTGTTCCCTCCAAGATGTATGAGGAGCATATCAGGGCAAAACGGTCCTACCGCAATGATGAGTTGTTCATGGGTTTCCACTGTGGGAATACCTCTTGCTCCCTGCTCAAGAATCCCCATATGGGGTATCAGGTGATCATGAAGCGAGATCTGGAGCCGGATCTTGCAGAACCCGATATCACCAGGGGGACGATGGAAGGGGACCTGGTATCCGGTCCAGTCACTGTTTACCGCCTGCAGTCTGATGCTCGGGGGAGACTGCGTGCATATGTCGCGCAAGGAGAGGTCTTGGATGTTCCCAGCGAAAGCTTTGGAAGCATCGGTGTGATAGGTATTGAGGAGATGGCCCGATTCTATCGGTATGTGCTTCTTAAGAAAGCGTACCCGCACCATGCAGCAGTAGCCTTCAGCCATGTCGGGAAGGCCCTGTTCAATGTTTTCACCTATCTTGGAATTGAGGATATTGCCTACAACCAGAGGGAAGGACTACCCTATGAGGGCGAGAATCCGTTCAAGCATTAAAACTAAAAATACAAAGAATTACAGCCCCTGACTTTCAGGGGCTGTATAATAATTCTCAAAATCTTACGTCCAGTCGTCGATGAGTTCCTTGATTTCCTCAACAACCACTGCATCACTCTCTTTCAGTGGTCCCAGTATATTGGCCTTTGCAAGGGCATAGGTGAGGACCATGACAGCTTCCTGCCTGTCACTCATCCTATCCAGGGTGACTGAAGAGTAGAACGGCTTGCTTTTTCCTCCATCCTTTCCCTCATAGTAACGGTATTTCTCAAGATTGGTTGAACCTTTCTTCCAGTCTTTCTCCATGCTCCGCATTTCCTTGCTTCTCTTGGATGCACTCCAATCCCTTGCATAGAGTTCCTCGGCAAGTTTGAGGTAGTGGCCGGGGTAGTAAAGATGACTGGGAATGGTATCCATGGCCATTCTCATATAGCTTACTGCCCAATCCTTGTTCCCGAATGAGATGAACCCACCGGGAAGTTCGTCATAGAGGCTGGAAAGTATGTACCAGGTTTCACTGGAGTCGAGCACACCAAGGGTGTTTACTATGGTAGTCAGGTCCTCGAGCATTCCCTTCGCTTTACCCAAAGCATTCAGCGGTCCCTTTGTC
>NZ_JAEKNT010000164.1 GCF_016406725.1 Sphaerochaeta sp. S2
CGGTTGTGTTTGTTACAACATTTACGCCTGTTCTGTCTTGAAAATCTTGTGTGTCTAATACTAAAGTTGAAGATATTGGGTAACCTGTTGGGAAGTTAGCTGATGTACCATATCCGGCTCTTAGTTTTAGATAATCTAAAACAACACCTTCACGTAAACCATCAATAGCTTTGTTAGGTATAAATGATATACTGGCAGAAGGATAAAAAATAGATCTATTATCTTCTGATAAGTTAGAAACCCAGTCATTTCTTCCTGCTAATGTCATGTATAGGTAATCTTTAAAACCGAATTCTGCTTGACCATAAGCACCTAAAACATTACGTTCAGAATAGTATTCAATTTCATCTTGTTCCGCAAAATTAAAATGTCTTAGTATACCAAAAAAGCACTATCTCATAAACTGTGTAAATAAAAATATCGGGGGTTGCAACCCCCGATATTTTTTTGTTTAATTTTAAACTTTTATACAGTCATGAAGAAAGAAGATTTATTAAGTAATGATTTTCTGAAGCAGTTTACATCGGGCGAAGAGCTCAATGATTTTCTAAAACAGATTCAGAAACGTGGTATTGAAAAGATCCTTGAAGGCGAGCTTGACAGCCATTTAGGCTATGATAAGCACCAGAAGTCAGACAATTCCAATGCCCGCAATGGTTTTACAGAAAAGAAGCTGCTCACTTCTCTTGGAGAAAGCAAGATACAGGTTCCCCGAGACCGTGACGCTTCGTTTAATCCCATGATCGTTCCCAAACGGGGCAATATGGTTGACGGAATTGAGAATGTAATTGTATCGCTCTACGCTAAGGGAATGAGCAATAGTGATATTGAAGAGCAAATCCGTGAAGTTTATGGTTTTGACGTGTCAACATCTACTATTTCCCGGATTACCGATGCCATCACCGATGATATTGTCGCCTGGCAGAACCGACCGCTCGAACCTGTTTATTTAATTGTTTGGATGGACGGGATTGTCTTTAAGGTACGAGAAAACTCGAAAGTAATCAATAAGACTGTTTATATGGCTGTCGGGCTGCGCAGGGATGGAA
>NZ_JAEKNT010000165.1 GCF_016406725.1 Sphaerochaeta sp. S2
GATTAAACGAGCTTGTGAACGTGCATTAATTTGTTTTGAAGCTGTATAAATAAACTGCTGTATTTCTTCCTGTTTAATTGTAATTGGAGAAACACTTATTTCATTTCCTCTAAATAAGAAATTAGTTTTTTTACATCACGAGAATAACTGTTAATTGAGTTAACAGCCAATCCTTTTTCTATTTTTAAATAAAACTGATAATCTTGTAAAGCACTGTTCCATTTCATAAAGTAAAAATAAATATATTTACACTTAAATAATATAGAAATGAAAATAATTATAATAAACGGCCCAAACCTTAATTTACTGGGTAAAAGAGAACCTACTATTTATGGAGATTTATCTTTTGATAATTTTTTTAAAGAATTAAAAAAGAAATATGCTGATGTAGAATTGAGTTATTTTCAAAGTAATATTGAAGGCGAAATTATTGATAAAATACACGAAGTAGGCTTTAATTTTGATGGAATTATTTTAAATGCAGGCGCTTACACACACACATCAATAGCCATTGGCGATGCAATTAAAGGCGTAGAAACTCCTGTGGTTGAAGTACATATTTCTAACGTACATTCTCGCGAAGATTTTCGCCATATTTCCTATATAGCACCAAATGCAAAAGGTGTAATTGCCGGTTTCGGTTTACAAAGTTACGAGTTGGCTTTAGAAAGTTTTCTTTAGGGCGTTACCCTTTCGGGTCGGGCTTTACGCACTCGCTTTTTTGTTATTACTAACAAAAAGAGCTCAAACAAAGCTTCAATCCCTAACGCAAAATTTAGATATCAAGTCAAGTATTTATTTTTAGGTAGTTTTTAAACATTGGTTGTTGGGCGGAGTAGAATCAAAACTTAAAAATTCTCAAAAACACCTAAACCAAACAAAGCAAAATCGTATTTAACAGGGTCATTTTTATCCATTTTACGTAAATTTTTATCCAATTCCGTCAAAGCCTTTGCATCATTTTGTTTTCGCGGTAGTAAACCTAATTTACGTGCCACATTACCTGAATGTACATCCAACGGACACGAAAGTTGGGCAGGAG
>NZ_JAEKNT010000166.1 GCF_016406725.1 Sphaerochaeta sp. S2
GAGTATCACTTGGTCGATATCCCAATTCTTTGATTCCAATATTGAAAAGATAAATAGCCTGGAGGCAATAAGATTTCCACCAGGGAACTGATACCTTGTCAAACGATACCCAGTTGAATCATTCTCGGCTTTCTTGTACATGCCTGTTCCGATTGATGAAATCAATGTGTATGGCATACGGTTTCCTCCAGTTGTAGGGCAAGTTGTGTCCAGATTTCTAGATTTCGCTTGTTTACTTCAGATAAGGGGAGCCATACACAATCAACAAGTTCTTCAGCAGGCATGAAAGCGTTTCCGCGTTGTTGTTCCAACAAAAAAACCAGACCAATATGGTGGAGGCCTACAGAAGTTTCATCTTCATGGATAGTCCCTATCATTGATAGGACACATTTTGTTGAGTCAAAGTCGGCAAATTCCTCTGACAGCTCTCTCATCACTCCTGCCTTAATGGTATCGATTACTGTCTTCCGCTTGTCACAGTCATCAATATGGCCTCCTACCCCGCAGGACCAGAAGTTGTGCAATCGTCTCTCTGCCCCGCCCCTGCGATAGCAAGCAAAATCCCCTTGGGCGTTCTTCACGAGGATGTAGGGAATGATTTGTTTGAAATGCGTATTGCTTTCAATCCCTGGGCGGTCCTTCCACAGCATGTCCTCCAGACTCAGCTCCTCTACAAAGGTTTTCGAGGAGAAATAGGTCCCACGGAACCACTCGCCCAGTGGCGAATCAACGGGAATGCAGCAAACACTCATATAATCTCTCCTGCCTGAATCAAGGCCAGTATTTTGTTCTCGAACGAGATCATCAGCCGCCGCTTAGTCTCTGAATCAAGGAATGCGACATTCAAACTGTTCCTAATTAAAACGATGCAGTCCCAGAGTGAGAGACCATTGCTGAGCACGCCTGCCTTAAAAAACTCATACGGAACCGATGTCCTGGAAATACCACAGTTATCAGTATTCACCGTCACCTTCAAACCTCGTTCCATATATTCTGAAAGAGGATACCCTTTCTGATATCCAATAATCTGGTCATTGCTGGAAGGGCAAAGTTCTATTCCTATATGTTTGTCTATGAATCGATTGAGCAGGTCAGGCCTGTCGAGCAATCGAAGTCCATGGCCAATCCTATCAGCTGCGAGGTAGTACACCGCTTCCCAGATATTTTCAACAGATTCGGTTTCCCCAGCATGGATGGTAACATGCAAACATTCACGGAGCAACGGAAGGAAACTTTCTCTGAGTTCAGCAGGACTCTGGGCTCCCTCCGTACCAGCAAGGTCCACCCCTACAAACTTTCTTGCGAACCGTTCATTAGCCCTAGATAAGGACAATAATTCTTCCACACGTTTGGAAATTTCCTCTTTGGTGGAGGTTCGTCCCATGATGACAATAATTCGGTATTCGATGCCAGATTCGTCTATAGAATCGAAAATGCTGTCCAGTACTTCTGTTAGGGACAATCCATATTCACAGTATTTGTATGGTGAGCAACGGATTTCCACATATTCGACACCTTCCTCCTTGAGTTTTGAAGCATAGATTTTACAGGCGGCTCGGATCAGACCACTGGTCTGTAAAAGCATGCTGCCCTGAAAATCTCCTAATTGCTGGTACTTCTCGATCCCAATGGATTGGAAACCAGATGATGTATCAAGTGTCGAATAAACTAATTTTTCAAAAAGTTCTGGCTGTTCCAGCAGAGTAGCCAAGAATATAATGTTTCTCTCGAATGAACGGTGTTTAGTCGAAACAGGAATAGTCGATTTCAATTGCAACAAGACATCATATGCATGTTGCTGTACAGCTTGATGGATTAGCCCATAAAATTGTAGCAACTCACTATCTTGCTTGAGCTCTTTTACAAGCAACATATTGGATTCAATGCACTGCAGAATTTCGGTAGGGGCAAGAACTCCACCAAGATGGCTATGGAGGTCACATTTTGGTAGCTTTTGGATCAAGGAAAGATCTTTGGTTTCATCATTACCAATTATATGTGCCTTCAATTTTGCAATGACAGCAGAATCCAAGACATACATCCCACGAAAGGAATTCCGCCTCATCCCAGCTTCAGACCGGAGAGATCCCAAAAAATTCAGGTATAGGCAGTTGGAATCCAACCTCCTTCTCTCTATTTCCTCAAGAAGCGAAAGATCTTCTCCGAAAGAAGCAATTACCCCTGCTTCAGGTATAGCTAAAGGGAATTCTGATTTGGTTATCTGAGACGGCCCACTATCAAGCAATACACTCCTAGCCATATGCTCATTAATGACCAGAGGCAAAAATAATTTCCCATACTGGTTAAAAT
>NZ_JAEKNT010000167.1 GCF_016406725.1 Sphaerochaeta sp. S2
CCATCAGCCTCTTTGTTGAAATCATTGCCAACGCAGTTGTCGATGCTGACAATGAAGCTGGTATCCAGATCATTGAAGCCCTTGGTGGTGAAGATGAGGATGAAAAGGTAGAAGAGACCGAGGGAAAGGCAGAAGAGACCGAAGAAATTGTCTTCTCCACTGAAGAGGGTGCTGAATTCTCCAAGTTTGAAGAGAAAGAGAACGTAGAGAAGGAAGAAGTGACAGAGACTGAGGAAGAAACTGAATCAGAAGACCTCCTCGTTGACGAAGAAACCCTGTACAAAGACTAAGGAGTGAAGCATGGCAATTACCGCTGAAGTAGTAAAAAAACTGCGCGATATTACCGGCGCAGGAATGATGGATTGCAAGAAGGCACTGACCCAGTCAAACGGCGATTTCGCCGCTGCTGAGAAAATTCTTAAAGAGATGGGTCTCGCCGCTGTTGCAAAGCGCCAGGACCGCGCAACCAACAACGGTCGTGTGTTCGTGAAAGTCGGGAAAGACAAGGCTGTTATGGTCGAGCTTTCCTGTGAGACAGACTTTGTTGCCAGCAATGATCAGTTCGATGAACTCGGAAACAACATCTGTGCAGTAGCACTTGAGAAAGGCTACAGTGAGATCAACGAGGAACTGGAAGGCATGGTCACTGATTTGATCACCATTATCAAGGAAAACATGGCGCTCAAGCAGCTTCACGTTTTCGATATTGGGGAGAATGAGTTTGCCAGCACCTATGTCCACGGCAATGGTGCTCTTGCTGTCCTGGTAATGTTCAAATCTGATGACAAGAAGATTTTTGAGAATGATTTGGTCAAGGAGTTCGCCAACGACTGTGCATTGCATGTTGCTGCGTTCACCCCTTCCTATCTCAATACCGATGCTGTTGATGCTGGCTATATCAAGGAACAGACTGAGATCTTCACTGCACAGGCTGAGAAGCTTGGCAAGCCTGCAAAGGTTATCGAAGGTATCGTCAAGGGCAAGTTGAACAAGCACCTCAGTGAGATCTGTTTCCTGCAGCAGCCGTTCGTCAAGGACGACTCCATGTCTGTAGAGAAGAAGGCAAATGAGGTTGGCAAGGCAGCTGGTGCTTCCCTGGAAATCGTTAACTATGCATTTCTGCGCGCTGGTGCTGCATCCTGCAGCGTCTGAGTGTAGTCGCTTGATACGAACCGCTCACGCCTTGTGAGCGGTCGTTTTATTGGAGATGAGTATGCAACAGGTATTGGACACATGTGAAAGTAAGATGCAAAAAAGTCTTGAGAGTCTCTCAAGGGATTTTGCCGGTCTGCGCACTGGTCGAGCTTCAGCCTCTCTGCTGGAGAAGATTCGAGTAGACTATTATGGTGCAGAAACGCCGATCAACCAGGTCGCAACCATCAGCATTCCTGAGGCTAGAACAATTGTTATCCAGCCTTGGGACAAGAGTGTTCTCGGTGCAATTGAAAAGGCTATCCTCAAGAGTGATCTTGGGCTTCCCCCGAACAATGACGGAAAATTGATCAGATTGAATTTCCCACCATTGAATGAAGAGAGACGCAAGCAGCTGGTGAAGAACGCCAAATCTACTGCTGAGCAGAGCAAGGTTGCTATCCGAAACATCAGGCGTGAAGCAATCGATGAGCTGAAGAAGCTGCAGAAAAATGGCGATATCAGCGAGGATGAGCTTAAGGATGGTGAAAGCAAAATCCAGAAAATGACAGACTCCCATGTCGAACAGATCACCTCCCTCTCCGATGAGAAGGAGAAGGAAATAATGGAGATCTAAAGTATGGAGAGAAAACCTGCTGTCCCTGTCCATCTGGGTATCATTATGGATGGTAACGGACGTTGGGCGCAAAAACGCTCACTGCCGAGAACCGCCGGACACCTGGAAGGATTGAAAGCTGTTAAACGGGTCATCCGTGAAGCTTCCGAACAGGGCATCGGGTTTGTCACATTCTACGCTTTCTCTACGGAGAACTGGAAACGAAGTGAGCAAGAGGTTTCCTATCTGATGCATCTCTTTGTTTCCAAGCTCCATGGAGAGATTGGTTACTACAACCATCATGGAATCCGCATTCTGGTACGTGGAGACCTCAGCGGTCTCCCTGCACAAGTGCAACAGGCTGTAGCCACCACTGTCCAAGAAACAAGCAACAATACAACAATTACTGCAATCATTGCGCTCAATTATGGTGGACGGGATGAAATTTGTCGGGCGGTCAACCATTTCATGACAATCCATCCCGGAGAGGCGATTACAGAGACTTCGCTCGCCAGTAATTTGGACTTGCCTCACATCCCCCCAGTCGATATGATAGTGAGAAGTGCAAATGAAAAACGCCTGAGCAATTTTTTGCTCTGGGACAGCGCATACGCTGAACTTGCATTCTATGAAAAATTATGGCCTGATTGGGATGCAGAAGACATCCAGAGAATCTGCAAGGATTATGGAAAACGGGTTAGAAAATTTGGGGGGGTACAATGACATCAATGGGAAAGCGGGTTCTCACCACAGTAATAACCCTTCCAACACTTTTTATCATCATTTTCTTATTGCCCCATAACTCCTATCTGGCCCTCTCCCTATTGGCTGTGGTAACCGCAACCTATGGTGCGAAAGAATTAAAGGTGTTGTACGAGAAAGCAGAGAACACCACGCTTCATATTTCCCCTTGGGGTATTGGGTTACTTCCTCTCGCTCAGTGGATTGAAATTGCCCATGCACCAAGCTTGCCCTTGGTGGATCTGACAGTTGTCTTGCTGGCACTCTTTTTCTTCAGCATGGAACTACGGCATGGGGACAAGGATTCATTTGCAAAATCACTCTCCCGAATTGGTGGAGAGAGTCTCCTTATCCTCTATCCTGGAATACTCATTACATTCATCCAACGAATCCTTACGCTGCCCCATCCATCTGCATCCTTGATCTTGTTCTTCCTGCTGGTCTTTGGGAATGATATCTTTGCTTTTGTCTTCGGCATGTCCATGGGAAGAAACAACAAGGGAATCATCAAGGTTAGCCCTAACAAGAGTTTGGCAGGATTTATCGGGGGAACCCTCAGCGCAATGGTCCTGGCAGTACTGTTCTGCTTGTTCGTTCCAGGCATTAAAGAGGATATCTCCATCTGGATGGCATTACTCCTGGGATTTGCAACCTCATCTGCAGCGAACATTGGAGACTTGATCGAGAGTGCGTTCAAACGTTCTGCACAGGTCAAGGACAGTGGTTCCCTTATTCCAGGCAGAGGAGGCCTATTGGACTCCATCGACTCCATGCTCGCCAGTGCTCCTATCTTCTGGCTCCTGCTTACGCTTTTCTAATGGTATGAAACGGATAATTATCCTTGGCTGTACCGGCAGTATCGGTACCACGACACTTCAGGCAATCCGTAGCAAAGCCCTCCCCTTCAAGGTGGTGGGCCTTTCCAGCAATACTCGATCAAAAGAATTACTCTCCTTGGCCCATGAATTTCAGGCAGAAGCAATCTGTACCACTGGATCTTCCTTATCTGGTATAGAAGGAATAAAAACCTATACAGGGTTCGATGGCTTGGAAGAGATGTTGTATTCCCTTGAAGCAGATATGGTACTGAATGCCATTGCAGGATTCGAGGGTCTCAAGGCATCCCTTTCTGCACTGAGGTGTGGATTTGACCTAGCTCTTGCAAACAAGGAGAGTGTGGTATGTGCTGGGTCCTACCTTTTCGATGTAGCTAAGCAATATGGGTCATCCATCATTCCTGTTGACAGCGAACACTCTGCCATCTGGGAATTGCTGAAAGGAAGGGCTCCCAGTTCAATTTCAAGCTTGATCCTTACCGCCAGTGGAGGTCCTTTCAGGACTCTGCCAAAGAAGGATTTTGCTTCCATCACTGTTGAAAAGGCTCTAGCCCATCCCACATGGAATATGGGAAAGAAGATAACCATCGACAGCGCAACCTTGGCAAACAAGGCCCTTGAGGTAATTGAAGCCTCATACCTCTTCAATGTTGCTGCCGATAAAATTGAAGTGGTAATCCACCCAGAGTCCATTGTACACTCCATGGTACGCACCATAGACGGTGCAGTGTATGCACAGATGGGCAATCCAGACATGACACTTCCGATCATCAATGCACTGGGAGCAGGACATGCATCTCTTGTCTCTCCATTGGATTTCACCGATCTCACCCTCCACTTCTCCAAACCCGACTATGAGCGATTTCCTCTCCTTTCACTGGCGTTCTCAATCCTCAGGCGAGGTGGCTCCTCTGCCCTTGCTTTCAATGCAGCGGATGAGATAGCTGTACATGCCTTCCTGAAAGGAGCTATTTCTTATCCCAAGATGATCGAGGTAGTCCAGAGGACGCTGGAACATGCATGGAGTGAGAGCGTGGGAAGCTTTGAAGAGACCCTCGCACTTGACAAACGGGCCCGGAATATTGCAAGAAGTTACCTATGAGTGGAATAGCTGCCATCCTTATGAAATATCTCATAGGATTGGTCGGAATAACCATAGTAGTGGTCATCCATGAAATCGGTCATCTGGTGACCGCAAAACTCAATGGGATAGACGTCGAGGTGTTCTCGTTTGGTCTCGGTCCAAAGCTCCTTGCTACCCAGCATAAAGGTACTGAATACCGGATAAGCCTATTTCCATTGGGTGGGTATTGTCGACTCAAGGGGTCTGATGATCTGAGCCAAGCACTGATCCACAAGCAGAAACAATTTACGCATACCGAGGAAGGGTCGCTCTTCTCCGCCCACCCAGCACGAAGGGTCCTTACCTATCTAAGTGGACCGATAGCCAATCTTCTTTTTGCCGCCCTCCTGTATGCCATACTTGCAAGCCTGCCGACCCAGGTCATCACCAATGAGGCAGTGGTTGCCACCACTGGTGAATACCCTTCCCTATTCAACAACCAGGATAGTCCAGCCTATGAGGCCGGGATACGGAAAGGTGACAAGATCATCGGCCTGGGAGAAACACCGATTGATGACTGGCAAGCACTGGAGGCAAAGCTTGCGGAAAGCAATGGTCTTGAGCAGTTTACCATCCAACGTAATGGAGAAACCATCGATATTGAGGTACAGGGAGCCCCAAAACCTGATGGAGGATATCGATACGGCTTGACCCCAATACAGGAACTGCAGGTAGGATCAGTACGCTATGGGAGCCCTGCCTACAGCCAAGGATTGCAAGAAGGGGATGTAATAGTTTCTGTTGAAGATATCCCTGTCATGAACCAACTCGATCTCCTTACTGTATTGGGCGACCATACAGAGGATGAGATCTCATTCACCGTTGTGGACACAAACGGGCAGGAAAGGGACTTACGCTTCACCCCTGGCCGCAATGAAGGGGGATCATTCGTCCTTGGGTTCTCACTCGCAGTAAATACAAAAGAGGGAGAGAATGAGCGGTTCAGTCTCATAGGGGGGATTCGCAAGGGGTGGAATGTTGCAGAAGAGACCATTTCATCACTGCGCAATTTGGTCTCGAGAAGAGATGCAGACCTACGCTCGGAAGTTACGGGCATGGCTCGTTCCGCTCTGATGATCGGGGATATCACCACCCTCGGGTTTGAGAGCAGCACAGCAAGTGGTATACGAGGATTGTTGTATCTCATGGGAGTGGTTTCCATCTCCCTTGCAGTGGTCAATTTACTCCCCATCCCAGCCTTCGATGGTGGACAGGTAATCATTGCTGGACTGGAGTGGATTACCGGAAAACAGATGAGACCAAGAACCTACTACCATCTCCAGCTCATGGGAGTGGCTTTTGTCATTGTACTATTCTTGATTTTAACGCTTGCTGATGTGAGACATTTTCTTGCCCTTAGGCGTTAGGATTGTTCCCGGCCACATATTTGTGACTGAACTCCATCTCCTCAAAACGGACAATATTGCTTACAAAGGCTAGTGAGAACACACCAGTCTCACCATTCCTGTTCTTGGCCATGATGATCTTTGTTTCCTGGATGTTGTTCTTCTGGCGCTCTTCCTCACTATCGGTACGGTTCTTGCCGACCTCACGGTGAAGGAGGATGACCACGTCGGCATCCTGTTCGATGGATCCACTCTCTCTCAGGTCACTGAGCTTTGGCTCAACACCGTCCGCCTGACGCCCTACCTGACTGAGGCAGACAATGGGGATATCCAGCTCTCGGGCAAGCTGCTTCAGGTTTCTGCTGATGATGGATATCTGTTCATGGCGTGGGATACGAGCATCTGCCTGGGCATCGATCAAGCCGATATAGTCGACAAAGAGAATCTGGACATCATGTTCCAACTTCATTCTTCTAGCCTGCGCCCTGAGCTCCATGAGCTTCATGTTTGGGGTATCCTGGATATAAAGCTCTGATTCATAGAGCAATCCTGATGCATCAACGATGGCGCTCATCTCACTGTTTTTCAGTGTAGCCTTACGGATATGGGAAAAATCGACACGACTATGACCGGTAAGCAAACGTTCCATCAAGCTTGCTGCACTCATTTCCAAGGAGAAGAAACCTACACGGTATTTCAGCTTGGTAATCATGTTCAGTGTCATGGAAAGTGCAAAGGCAGTTTTTCCTATGGAAGGTCGTGCTCCCACGATGACAAGTTCTTGTTTCTTGAATCCACCAGTTATGGAATCCAGAGAGGTATACCCACTATCGAGCCCATTCTTGGTCCCATGGGTGCTGCGATACTCGATATCACTGATGGTTTGGGTGATCAGGTCCTTGATGGACTGATATGCATCACTACCAGCTGTCTCATTATTCAACTTGGAGAGTGTTTGCTCTCCCTCGTCAATGACCTGCTGGATTTCTTGCGATTCGTCAAAGGCATTATCCTTGAGCTTTGAGGCAAACAATAAAAGTTTGCGTCTCTGACTCAGCGCCTTCAGAATCTTCGCATAGTAGGCAGCATTTGTCGTGGTAGGGACATCACTGGTAAGGGTGGAAATATAGGAGAGTCCGCCACACTGGTCTACCTGGCTTTTACGCTTCAGATATGAACTGAGGGTAATCAGGTCCAGTGCTTCGGTACTCTCCTGTCTGAATGAAAGGATGGCGGCGAACAATTGCTGGTGGGCGACTTTATAAAAATCATCCTTGCTCAAGAAATCGGTCACTTCTACAAGGACCTTCTCATTGAGCAAGATCGCCCCAAGTACTGCGCGTTCTGCCTCTTCGTTCTGAGGGGGAACGCGTCCAAGCATATTATTCGATGCCATATCTCTTACTCTTCTACTTTCTCGGCTTCAGCCTCTTCACTACCAGCTTCTTCTTCTACAGGGGCTTCTGCTTCTGCTTCAGCAGCAGCTTCCTCAGCAGCCTTGGCAGCCTTGGCCTCTTGTGCAGCCTTGACAGCTTCAGCCTTATCAGCCTCAGCCTTTGCCTTGGCTTCTTCTGCCTGACGTCTCTTCAAGGCATTTTCACTTTCAACAACAAGCTTGACCTCTGCACTCTCGTCCTCATACAAGCGGACACGTACAGAATAGGTACCAACCATCTTGATGGAGTGGGTAGCAACCTCAATCTTCTTGCGTTCAACTTCGATACCCTGCTTTGCAAGTGCTTCCTGCACCATAGCAGATGTGACAGAGCCAAACAGCTTGCCACTCTCACCTGCTGAGACAACCATGGTAATCTCAACATTGTCAAGCTTCTCTTTCATGCTTGCACTTGCAGCGCGCTTCTCTTCCTTACGCTTTTCGATAGCTGCAGTACGGCTTGCAAAAATGGCTTGATTGGTTTTGTTGAACATCACAGCCATGTTGTTTGGAAGCAGATAGTTACGGGCATACCCGTTCTTTACAACTACAACGTCTCCCTCTTCACCGAGGTTGACTACATCCTGATTCAGAATAATTTTCATAGGATACACTCCTTACTCATTACGTCTATACATAATCCAAGTCTCCGTCACCCCTAACAAGGGAAGGACAAAGACAACCAGTACATTCACCCCAGGTATCAAGAACGCCAAGAGGAACAGTGTGGAAAACAAGCGGGTCGTATTTACAGCAATGCCTTTTCGCAATACTACATGTACTACGATTGCCATTCCTTGAACTGCATACAGCACACTACTTGCCAGTGCTGCTTGCAACGCAAGTGCCCTATACAGGTAGGTTGCTTTTACCAGGATCAATAGGAGGACCAATGTCCAGGAACCGAGAAACACCCAGAGGGTGACTTCCGGTACCTTCCAACGGGAAACCCGTACATTGAAGGAACCATCGAACCGGGCTTGGTAGCTCATCGCCATGAAAGACGTGAACCCAACCAATACCATACAGAGCGGAGCCAACATGGCCCCTATTGCCATTACCGACATCCGGTATAACTCTCCCTTATACCCATCTGAGCGTTCTGA
>NZ_JAEKNT010000168.1 GCF_016406725.1 Sphaerochaeta sp. S2
CAGCTAGTCAGAGTAGTGCAAATAGGGTACCATCGAAGGAACCAAGGAGATGTAATATGCCTAGTGTAGTGCTTGCAAATGACCATGGTGCGGTTGAACTGGCCAAGAGATTAATTGGATATCTGGAAAAGATGGGCTATACGGTAAATCATCTGGGAGTAACTTCCAACGATTCGGTAGATTACCCCGATATCGCGAAAGAAGCTTGCCTGGAATACAAGAAAGGCGAGTATGAATTCGGTATTGTCCTCTGTGGAACCGGAATTGGAATCTCCATCAGTGCAAATAAGGTTGAAGGTATCCGTTGTGCTCTCCCCCAGAACTGCTATGCAGCAGCAATGGCGAGACGCCACAACAATGCGAACTTTATTGCATTTGGCGGAAGAATCGACTATCCGGAAGACCCCGTTGATATGCTGGATGCCTTCATGGAGGTCTCTTTTGAAGGAGAACGACACCAGAGACGAGTTGACAAGATGATGGCCCTGGAAGGGACCTGCTAGCGGTAGTCCTTGTAGGTACCTACCACATAGAAATCATATTTGATCAAATCAAAAAGCAAACCAATCTGTCCATTTGATAGATTGTATGCCAGGGTGAGAGAGAGCAGACGCTCTCTCTTCCCATTTACGGGGTTTCCTATCGTTACAGGGGTCAAGGAGAGCAACACATGGCTTATTCCCAAGGTTCCTTGCTCCTGGTAGGAACTTACCATGACACCTGCTCCCAAGAGCGTATTGATCCCTACCCCTGCCACTGCAGATGCGGTGGAACGTTGTCCCAGCAACGTTCGTTGCATGAGCAGTGAAACCGATGAGCTGCTGAATGGGTCGGGAATGATCCGAGTATCTACCTGAACATCAAATTCCCATACATCCGTTAAACCGGTAGAAAGTCCCCACGCAAGCTTCATTCGACTTGGATCAAGATCTTTCTCATATAAGTGGGCATTGGTTCCCAAGGTAATTCCCAGGTCAAAATACCCAGCGAAAAGAGGAGAAACAACAATCAAGACGATGATACTGGTCAATAACAATTTTTTTTGCATGATACCCTACTTGAAAAAATACGTGTAACGGACAAGGTTGATCCCCCAACTGTCCACTACGCCCTTATCCATATTGAAGGCGATAAAGGGGGAAAGCACTTCATACCAGAAGTCCTTTTGGCTCAATTTCAACAGACTTGCTTCCACGGTGAAGGTAGAGGCCTCCCTTGCAGGATCAAACTGGTAGAAAACCCCAAGAGCAGGAGTATAGGCGACCACATTGTGAGCAATGAAATTGAATGGATGATTCGTGGTCCTGACAAGATCTACATGCAAGCCTACCTGCAGGTATGGAATGACCCACTCCTTATCCTGATCGGTTCCTAAGGCTACCTTGCCCACCAAGGAAGGATTCCCGTACTCCAGCAACCAAGGTCGGTAAGCCAGTGAGATTTCCATCCCACTGGACAATCGCTCAGGTCCATCTGAGATCTCTTCACCATAGTACCCAAACCCGTACCCGAACGATCGGGCCATTACAGGAGTTGATAAAAGAAGTATCAGCAGTATGAGTATCATTGTTGGCTTCTTCATCATCAACCTCCAAAGAATGCGGTTATAAAGCGGGGCCAGTTCATGAGGGTATGCCACCCCTCGGCCATCTCTTCGGTAATGGGAACAGTTCCCTCATACAGTTCTTCAAAATGAAGTTTCAACTGTTGGGCCAATTCCGGGCTGTCAATCACCAGGGAATTCTCATAAGCGAGATTCATCGAACGGTAATTGATATTCGTTGATCCAATCAAGACATAGCGCTCATCTACAATGAGCAACTTCTCATGCAGCAACCGTTGGGTTTCCGCTCTCTCTTCCTCGATACGGAGATCAATCCCCATATCAAGAAGATCCTTTGTCATGTACTCAATACCCTTACGGTTGGTAACCCGCCGGTCAAAGGGTATGATCATCTGGATCTCTACACCCCGCTCTTGTGCCATTCTAAAAGCCGTGATCATCTCCTCATCCATGAAGGGAAGAAACGGCAGCACTTGTACTGAGTGGTCCGCCTCACTAAGCAGTGAGCCGATGAGCTTGCTGATCTGTGCGCTTTTCGGTTCCTGGTTCACATACCAACCCTGGTATGTCTCCTTTCCTTCAAGCGAGGTTTCATCAACGGTAAAGTCATCCCTATCTATCTCATCCCAGGTCTGTTCATTCCACCAAGGAACGAAATAGTCAAGAATAAGGCTGCTGAGTTCAGGAGAGATGAATTCATACATGCTATCCCGTTGCAGTTGCTCGTTTTCAGCACCAATGGAGATATAGTTGAGGTTCATCCCCCCAAGCGCGACATGCTTCCCATCTACGATGAGGAATTTTCGGTGGTCACGGTAAAGGAGGTTTAAGCCGCTCACCAACCGTGCACCACTGATGGAATTGAACTCCAGGAGGTGAACCCCGCTTTCACGGAGGAATTTGAGCGGTATCAAATGAAAGCGTGTCTCTGTCATGTCAAAAGGACCTGTCCCGTCTACCACAAAGTATACGCGGACTCCACTCTCTGCTTTCCTGGCAAGTGCACTGTACAGCTCTTCCAGTTCCTCGGAACTGGAGGCAAGGAATGCACTGGTGATAAGATAATCCTCCGCACCCTCTACCAACTCAATAAGCCGGTCTCTCCATGCCCTTCCATCATAGTATACGTCAGGATAGGAAACCTGCACGGAAGGAATCTGAAACGAAGAGAGTTTTTCCTCGAAAGGAACCGAATCAGAGAGCACCTCTTCAGATATCATATGCTGGGTGCTTGAGCAACCTGTTCCGAGAAGTATCAGACTGATGATTATGCATACCAAACGAACCTGACGCATCATGACCTCATCGTGGGGAATATGAAGGGATGTGGCAGCAAATCCTCGAATCGGTATGCTACATGACTACCTTTTCTGCCTTCAGCGTATGCTACATCCACCAAGTGAACATCGGTATCCTTTTTGCTGAACTCTGCAAGCACCTGGAGGCATTGGGCACATGGGGGGGCTGGAGGAGCATCTTCACTCACCACCACCAGAAGAGAGATCCCTATGGTTCCTTCATTTGTTATGGCATTGAGGATCGCATTACGTTCTGCACAGATGGTTGCTCCATAACTGGAATTTTCCACGTTGCACCCACTATATACCCGGCCGGTGGCACTACTGACCACTGCCGCTCCAACCTTGTATTTTGAATAGGGGGTGTAAGCATTCTTCCTGGCTTCATATGCCTGCTCAATTGCCAAATCCAAGAGGGCTTTCCCTCCCCTCAAGGGAGAAGATGCTTCCAGGATCTTGTTTGCGCCATACACCACACGGTCGTCCTTTCCCTTGCTGGAAGAGAGAATCATCTCCAGTTCTTCAATACTGTTGAAATCCTCAAATGCATCCAGGCTTGAAAACACATAATCTGCCCCGGCATCAACAAGTTCGGATACAGGGAAGGTGGTAGCTACTGCACAGACGGAACATCCGGCTTGCTTACCCGCAATAATACCATTCAAGGCATCCTCAATCACCAAGCATTCCTGCGGGGGAAGCCCCATGGAAAGAGACGCCAACTGATAGATATCTGGATTTGGTTTGTTTCTCTTGATGCTTTCACCGGTTACCATGCAATCAAAGTCCGATTCTGCAAGCCCTATTGCACGAAGATTGATCTCTGCCTTTGTACGTGCAGCACTTGTAGCTAGAGCTAGCTTTAGCCCTGCCTTACGGGCATTGGAAATAAAACGATGAACCCCCTCAAGCGGTCCACGGTCCATGGCGTATGTTGCATAGAGAGAAAACAAGGTCTCTCTGGCTTCCTCAAAGTCTATCGAAACACCATATTTCTCAGCTACACCACAGAGAAAACGCTTATCTCCTGCGCCAATGAATGGAGTGAAGTCCTCGCTTTGGACTGTTACTCCTATGCGTTCAAAATAGGTCATTGCAGCGTGGAGGATGACAGGCTCGGAATCGATGAGAACCCCATCCATGTCAAACAGTATGCCTTCAATCATGGAAACTCCTTGCTGATAGTCTAGTGAAAATAGCCATCTGTGACAATAAGTGTACTAGCGAAAGACAGCATCCCTTGCAGGATGCCGTCACTAAAACCAACCTCTCAAACTCAGTGCATAATGGTCTTGCCTCGACCGACATCATCCTGGAAAACAAACTCTCCATGACCTGCACGTCCCAGATAGATATTGTCTCCCATGATCAAACGCCCACGAAGATACGTCATGATCGGCTTTCCAATTACCTGCACTCCCTCATACGGGGTATAGCCACTGGCAGAATGGGTATTCTCCTTGCTGATCGTCCAAGCCATATCAGGGTCGAAGATGACAAGATCTGCATCACTTCCTACTCGGATGGAACCTTTCTGGGGATAGATCCCAAATGCCTTCGCAGGTGCAGTACTGAGCAGATTCACCACTTGCTGGAGGCCAATCCTCCCACTGTTTGCTGCAAAGGAGTACACAAGGCTTAGAAGTTCCTCAGTACCGGGGATCCCTGGAAGTATGGTTCTCACATCATCGCTGGAGAGTTTCTGTTCACGGGTAAAGGAACAGTGATCAGTTGCAATGATCTGCACTTCCCCATTAAGCACTGCTTCCTGCAATGCCTCGTTATCTTCCTTGCTCCTCAAGGGAGGTGTCATTACATACAGTGGGCCATCCTCCCCTTCAAGCTTTTGCTTATCCAGGAACAGGTAGTGGGGTGTTGTCTCAAGAATTACCCTGAGGCCCTTTGCCCGTAGCTCCCTCACCTTCTGCAGTCCAGCCTTGCTCGAAAGATGGACTACGTATAGTGGCATATCGAGCTCCAAGGCTATCTTACCTACTGTCTCAATACCTCTCGCCTCTGCTTCACTTGGGCGGAGTACGGCATGAGAAGGAGGAGTATAAGGACCGGTATAGCTGCTATTGACCTTCTGGATGGTTGCATCATCCTCACAGTGGACACTGACCAGGAGGTCATGCTTCTTGCATAAAGCGAAGATCTTGCGCAGCTCTTCTTGATTGTCGACCAGATAACCTACGTCCTTGTAGGTGGTGAACATCTTGATAACCTTCACCCCGGCTTTCTTGAGCTCCACCAGCTCCTCTTCCAAGGTCTCTCTGTACGCGTACAGGCCTTGATGCAAAGAGAAATCTACTGCCATCTCCTTACCCATGGCTGTACTTCTCGCTTTGGTACAGGCGGCAAGATTTCCCTTCTTGTCATCATCGGCAAAATCAATCACCGTGGTGACCCCTCCAAAGGCTGCACAACGGCTGCCTTCCTCAAAGGAGTCAGCAGTCACCGTTCCCCTGCTTACCAAGTGATAATGTGTATGGGCATCAATGATACCCGGCAATATACACATATCCTCAGCCTGTACAATCTCTGTTCCCTCAGGCAAGGTGTCTGGATCGATTTTTGCTGCGATATGCACAATCTTCGAATCCTCGATCAAGATGTCAGCATGCCTGGTCCATTCCGTATCAACGAGCAATCCGTCTTGTATTAATATTCTATTCATACCTTAAGGATACCTCAGGATTGGAAAGACTGCAAAGCAAAAAGCGTGAGTCATGCTTAGTAACGGAGATTTGGTTCCTTGATCGCCTTAACCTCATCCAAGCGGCCTACAGGGGTGGAATAGGGAGCACCTTTCACATACTCAGGATCCTCCTTTGCCTGTGCAAGGATGGAACGGAAGACAAGGATGAAAGCTTCCAGCGTCTCAAGGCTCTCGCTCTCGGTAGGTTCAATCATGAGTGCTTCACTTACCAAGGAGGGAAAGTACATGGTCGGCGGATGGTACCCCTTGTCAATGAGAGCCTTGGCAACATCCTGGGCCCTGATTCCGTACTTCTGCCTGTACTCCTCGAGACTGATGACGAACTCATGCATGCATTGGGTGCCATAGGGTATCTCACACACATCGGCCAACCGCTTTGCCACATAGTTTGCATTCAGCACGGCATGGGCACTTGCTGAGCGCAAGCCCTCACTTCCCATTCTCAGGATATAAACATATGCCCTGAGCAGTACCAGGAAGTTACCCCAGAACATACTGACTTTCCCAATGGAGTCTTCACTCTCCCAATCAAGGACATACCCACTGTCGGTTAGCTGGATATCGGGCTTTGGAAGGAATGGCCTCAGTGCATCATTCACCATCACCGGCCCGCTACCTGGACCTCCTCCCCCATGTGGGGTGGCGAAGGTCTTATGCAGATTTAGATGTACTACATCAAATCCCATCTCACCCGGGGTAGCCATACCCAATATGGCATTCATATTGGCCCCGTCGTAGTACATCATTGCCCCATGAGCATGAACCATCTTGCTGATGATGAGAATATCCTGCTCAAAAATACCCAGGGTATTGGGGTTGGTCATCATCACGGCAGCAACAGAATCATCAAGCTTTGCCTCAAGATCATCCAGATCCACTTGGCCTTTCTCATTGGCTTCAATGGATAGCACTTCAAATCCATTCACCATTGCACTGGCAGGATTGGTACCATGGGCGCTTGAAGGGATGAGTATCTTGGTACGGCCGGTCTCACCGCGCTTCTCAAAGTAGGCCTTGACCATTTTCAAGCCAGTATATTCACCATGAGCCCCAGCCAAGGGTTGCAGCGTCCCCCATTTCATCCCGGTAATGGAGGAAAGGTCCTCCAGAAGGTTGAACATGATCGAAAGGCTGCCTTGCGTTGTCGAGACATCCTGCAGGGGATGGATTTTGGTAAATGCATCCATTTTTGCAATATGCTCGCTGAGCTTGGGATTATATTTCATCGTACAGGAACCAAGTGGATACATTCCGTTGTCCACCCCATGTGCCATGGTGGAGAGCCGGGTAAAATGCCTCACCACATCCAGTTCAGATACTTCAGGCAGACGGGCAGGTTGTTCTCGCTGGATAGATTTAGGGAGAGGAGGAAGCGCCTGGGAAAAACCCTTGGGCAGATCCAGTGGAGGATAACAGTATGCTTTTCTTCCTTGTTTTGATTGATCAATCAATAGCGGCTCTCTCATTTCATCACCCTCCTTGCTGCGGCCAGATACAGCTCCAGCTCCTCACGACTACGCTTTTCTGTTACTGCTACAAGAAGAACCAACTCATCCTTGACCTGTCGGGTCAACGTTGAGAGTCTTACCCCTGCGAAAATTCCTTCATTGCGAAGCTCCTGCATGAACTTTCTTAGGCGCTTGGGATCAGAAAAGACCAAGGGAAATTCGCACCAGAAGGGCTTGTCCCATACCAGGGTCATCCCTGGAAGCTGGGCCAGATGGTATGCCAGGTAATGTGCCTTTGCATAGCTTTGGTTTGCTGCTTCGACCATACCGTCCCATCCAAGACTGGAGAGATGGATGGTTGTCATAAGTGCCGCAAGCGCATGATTGGAGCAGATATTGCTCGTCGCCCGCTCCCGCTTGATATGTTGCTCTCTTGCCTGGAACGTCAGGGTGAATCCTTTCCTTCCTTTTGCATCTTCGCTCATACCAACCAAGCGACCGGGAAGTTTTCTCAAAAGCGCTTCCTTTACCGCCATATACCCACAACTCGGGCCACCATAGGCAAGGGGAAGCCCCAAGGACTGCGTGTCACCGATGGCAACATCAGCACCCCATCCACCAGGAGATTTCTGCATGGCAAGAGACAGCGGATCGTTGGAGATAGCCAGAAGAGCTTTTTGCTCATGAAGTATTTCTGCCACACCCTCATACGATTCCAATAGGCCATAGCGGTTGGGACTCTGGACAATCAAACCAGCACAGTCAGCATCCAAGAGAGAAGGAAGCAATGAGAGATCCACCACCCCATCCTTCTCAGCAACCAATCTCAGCGTTCTTCCCGTCCCTTTTGCCCAGGTCTGCAAGACCTGCAAGGTAAATGGATGGATGGTAGAGGAGACCAATACCACCGATGTATGCCTCTTTGCACTCACCATCAACGAAGCAGCCTCAGTTGCGGCATTTGCTCCATCATAGAGTGAGGCATTTGCCACATCCATTGAGGTAATCTCACAAACCATGCTCTGGAACTCATAGATTGCCTGGAGCAAGCCCTGACTCATCTCTGCCTGGTATGGCGTGTAGGCAGTCACGAATGAGGGTAAACTGGAAAGCGCCTCAACCGTGGAGGGAACAATGTGGTCATAACAACCACACCCCAAGAACGGTATACCGCGTACATTGCGTTGTGCAATGGAATCAATCATTCGCTGCACCTCGTCTTCAGTCCTTCCCTGACTGATCGGGACTGAATCAGAGAGTAGGATATCCTCTGACAAACCAGAAAAAAGCTCCTCCATTGAAGAAAGGCCGATAGCTTCCAGCATGATCTTTCGGTCTTCATCAGTATGGGGAATATAGGGATAAATCATCTATGCCTCCAGCACATGGGCAAATAAAGGCCGCCAAAATCTGGCGGCTCATTGTTGTGTTCTCTCTATAGAGTCTCTAGATATGCTTGGTATGCCTCTGCATCCAACAATTCACCATAATCATCCTCTGAGAATGAGGTAAGAATATAGAGATGATGAGCATAACAATCCTCATTGATCAATTCAGGAGAACCATCAAGGTCCTCATTCGCCTCTTTCACCACACCCTCAATTGGGTTGATGATGGCCGAAGCTGCCTTGACACTCTCGACGGTGGAGATCTCTTCTCCCTTGTGATATCGCTCACCGAGGGGAGGAAGCTCAACAAAGACAATCTCACCCAGTTCATGTTGTGCATGGTCTGTAATACCTACATAGGCCAAGTCACCCTCAATGCGAACCCATTCATGATCCTTGCTGTAGCGCAGATTCTCTACAATCTTACTCATTGCTTGCCTCCACCATCGTCAATGCTACCATCACCGCTCGTTATTGTCGAGTGGAAAATATTTCTCCAAAAAGGGAAGATCCAACTCGGGATAGAGTTTGAACTTCTCCAGCAAGGCCAGGACACGGTCCTGGGCTTCTCTCTTTGCCCCTTCCTCGGTCACTGCTTTTGCCTTGCTGGGTTGACCGGCATTTGCACCCTTGGTAAGGATCAATGGTTTGGTGTGGTTAAGCACCAATGCAATGATTGAAGCAATCTCTTTCATTTCTGACTCGCCCATCTTGAGTGTCGTTACAGCAGGGGTTCCAATACGTAAACCACTCGTGTACCAAGGACCGTTGGGGTCAAAGGGAAGAGCATTCCTGTTCAAGGTAACGCCACACTCCCTGAGGGCTGTCTCAGCTTGTCTCCCGTTCAGGTCAAAGGGTCTGACATCAAGAAGCATCAGGTGGTTGTCCGTGCCCCCTGTAGCAACAGGAATACCTTCATCCAGGCATGCTTTTGCCAAGACCTCAGAGTTGTTCACAATGCTTTGTGCATAGGCCTTGAAGGAAGGATCGAGTGCTTCCTTGAATGCGATGGCTTTTGCGGCCATGACATGAGGAAGGGGTCCACCGAGTACCAAAGGGCAACCCTTGTCGACACTCTCTGAGAACTCTTTCTTGCAGAGAACCATTCCACCTCGTGGACCACGTAGAGTCTTATGGGTTGTGGTGGTTACCACATCAGCCCATAGTACAGGGTCATAGTTACCGGTGAATACTTTTCCCGCAACCAAGCCGGCAAAGTGAGCCATATCCACCATGAATACTGCACCAACGCTATGGGCAATTTCTCTCATCCGCTTGAAGTCAATTTTTCGGGGATAGGCACTATATCCTGCCAACAGAATCAGTGGCTTGATCTCCTGTGCCATCTTCTCGATTGCATCATAGTCAAGCAGCCCACTCTTCTCATCAACTGTATAGGTATAGGCATCAAACATCTGGGCTGAAATATTCTGGCGGTACCCATGGGTGAGGTGTCCTCCAGAGTAATAATCAAGACCCAATAGTCGTTGGTTACCCAGTTTCTCACGAACCTCATCCCATTGCTCTCGATTAAGATTACTGGGATTGGGAATGCCGAGCTCCTCCAAAGCAGGAACCTGGATACGGGTATTGAGAATTGCCCAATATGCAACCAAGTTAGCATCGGCCCCACTATGAGGTTGAACATAGGCATGCTCTGCCCCAAAAAGCTTACAAGCATACTCGCTTGCTGCTGCTTCTATGGCGTCAACGTTATCACAACCAGCATAGAAGCGGTGGTAGGCAAACCCTTCACTGTACTTGTCGGTGAGCAAATTGCCCATTGCAAGCTGGGAAGCGATTGAGGAGAAATTTTCACTTGCAATCAACTTCAAGTGGGTCCGCTGATCTTTCAGCTCATTGACGATGCGACCTGCAATACCCTGGTCGACCTGTGCAATCTGGTCAAGGGCTGCAGTATAGGCCACCATAGGGCCATTCATCTCTTTGGCTTCTGCCAAATACGCTTGCAATGCTGTTCCACTGGACATGTGTTATACCTCTTTGCGTGCTATGTTACTTCGTATCTTGCCCTTGTGGGGCAACTCTGTCAACGTGCTAGGCAATTTTGGGTTGCATTTTCCCGTATCATACTTCAGAATGTGACGGTTGTCTTCTACAATGAGCAACTCGATACAATGAAGAAAGAGAGAGATTATATGAGTGTAGGCGCTACAAAAACACGTGAAGCACTGGCAAGCAGATTGGGCTTCATTCTACTATCAGCAGGATGTGCTATAGGTCTTGGGAACGTTTGGCGATTTCCCTATATTGCAGGTCGGTATGGTGGGGCAGCATTTGTGCTGATCTACGTCTTGTTCCTGTTCATTCTTGGCCTTCCTGTCATGGTTATGGAGCTATCCATCGGAAGAGCGAGTCAAACCAATATTGGACGCACATTCGAAACATTGACCCCCAAGAAAAAACCTTGGCAAGTCTATGGCAAACTTGCCATCATCGGAAACTATGTATTGATGATGTTCTATACCACCATAACCGGTTGGCTCCTCTCCTATTTTGTACATACCATCAAAGGAGACTTCACTGGATTGAATGCAGACCAAGTGGGAGGGTTCTTCTCCAATATGCTGGGAAAACCAGGGAGCATG
>NZ_JAEKNT010000169.1 GCF_016406725.1 Sphaerochaeta sp. S2
AACTGGAACAGTTCAGTATTCTGTGGATCGAACCACCATTTCTTCCAATCCTTGGTAGCATTGGCTGATATGGAGACATACCCGATGGGTGCATCAAACCAGACATAAAACACCTTGCCTTCATACCCCGGCTTGGGGACAGGAATACCCCACTTCAGGTCGCGGGTGATACAGCGTTCTTTCAGACCATCCCGGATCCAGGACTTGGTCACCTGTATGGCATTGTTTGCCCAGAAACCATCTTTGCTGGTCTTCTCCATCCAAGCTTCCAGCATAGGAAGAGCTTTGGGCAGATTGATGTAGAGGTGTTTGGTTTTCTTGACAATTGGGGTGGTACCACAGACACCACAGTGAGGGTCGATCAACTCAATAGGGTCAAGCAGGGTCTGGCAACTGTCACACTGGTCCCCTCTAGCACCCTCTGCATGGCAGTGGGGACAGGTTCCCTCAACAAAGCGGTCTGCAAGAAATCGCTCACACTTCGGGCAGTAGAGTTGCTCCAACTCATGCTCACTGACATATCCAGCTGCGTCCATACGCTTGAAGATGTCCTGGACTATTTCGGTCTGGGCCTCTGTGCTTGTCCTCCCGAAATAATCAAAATCAATATTGAACCACGCATAGATGTCACGGTGTATGGCATGATAGTGGTCACACAACTCCCTTGGGCTTACGCCCTCCTTGAGAGCCCGTGTCTCAGTTGCCGTACCATATTCATCGGTACCACATATATAAAGTGTCTCATACCCTTTCAATCGACAGAAACGGGCAAAAACATCAGCACTCAGGACCTGGGTGAGGTTGCCTAAATGCGGAATATTGTTCACATACGGGAGCGCAGAAGTTACTAGTCTCTTTTTCATAAGGGATATAATAGAACGCACCGAATTTTATTTCAATGCCAAACGAATCAATGTTGGCGTTATTACATCCTTGACGAGTCCCCTAGAGCTAAGTACATTGAAAGAGTACCATAATTGGTACAAAGAGGAGTTATCATGGATACCATGCAGCAACCACCGAGGCCTGCGCGAAAAGTAAAGAACATCAGCCCCAAGCTGGTGATCTGGATTATTGTCGCCGTCGTCCTCATTATGCTGGTTCTTAGCAGTTTCTTTGTTGTCGACCAAACCGAACAAGCGGTTGTCCTGCGCTTAGGAAAATACAACCGAACAGTAGGCCCTGGATTGCAGACCAAGATCCCACTAGGAATCGAGACCAGTTACAATGTCCCAACTCAAGTCGTTCAGACGATGACATTCGGATATCGCTCAAACAGTTCTACTTCCCCACTTTTTGGAAACAGCGACTACACATCTGAATCACTTATGCTGACAGGTGATCTGAACATCATTGATGTACAGTGGATCATTCAATACAAGATTGAAAACCCTGTTAACTGGATGTTCAAGGTTGAGTCCAGGGAAACAACTCTGCGAGATATCAGCCAGAGTGTCATGAACAAGCTGGTGGGTGATCTTCCCATTCTCTCTGTCATGACCAGTGAACGTACCCGAATCGAGATTGAAGCACAAGAGAATATGCAGAAAATCTTTGATTCCTACGAATTGGGAGTACGTGTTGTTACCGTCAAGCTACAGAACATCGTACCACCGGTTGGAGAAGTTCAGGATGCTTTTGAGGATGTCAACAAGGCAATCCAGGATATGAACCGCTTGATCAACGAAGGAAAGCAGAACTACAACAAGGTTATTCCTTCTGCCCGAGGTGAGGCAAACAAGCTCATCCAGCAAGCACAAGGATATGCAGCTGAACGTGTAAACCAAGCTGAAGGTGATGTGGCACGATTCAACAGCGTCCGAGAGGTCTATGAACAGTCACAGACCATTACTCGAACTCGATTGTACATTGAGACAATGGAGGCAATCATCAATCCCACCGAAAGCGGATCGGTTACCCTGGTTGACAAGAACCTGAGCAACTTCCTTCCGGTGCAGATGGTTGAAGGGGGTACAAAATGAGTACAAACACCAATAAGAAACTAGTTACCACCCTGGTAGTCCTCGTTGTCTTCATTGCCATCTTCATCTTGCTAGGACCTTTCTACATCCTTGCAGAAGGCCAGCAGTCAGTGATCACCCGATTCGGTAAGATTGTTGACACGGAGCAGAACGCAGGACTCAAGTTCAAGATGCCGTTGGTAGACAGCGTGGTAATCTATCCCAAGAAAATACTCTCCTGGGATGGGGCTGCACAGAGGATTCCAACAAAGGAAAACCAGTTCATCTGGGTTGATACCACAGCCAGATGGAGAATTTCAGATCCTGCCAAGTACTATGAGACGGTCAATACCGTCAACAATGGTATCTTCAGGCTGAACGATGTCCTTGATTCTTCGATTCGAACCATCATCAGTGAGAACTATCTCAATGAGGCGGTAAGGAACAGCAATGAGATCAATGTCATCGAGGTCGAAGAGCAGGTACAGAATGTTGAAAGCATCGAGGATGCTGAGAGACTGCGTAACCTTACAGCAACCGTTGCCAAGCAGGAGACGATCAGTATCGGTCGTGATGGCTTGAGCAATATGATGTTTGCCCAAGCAAAACAATTCACCGATGAGTTCGGTATTGAACTGATCGACATCGTCATCCGACAGATTCGCTACAGTGATGATCTCACCGAAAGCGTATATCAGAGGATGATCAAGGAACGTAACCAGATTGCTGAGGCATACCGCTCCTACGGTCGTGGACAACTCGCACAGTGGCAAGGAAAGACTGAGGGAGAAGAGAAACAGATTCTCTCAGAAGCCTATGCCGAGAGTGAGAAGATCAAGGGTATTGCTGACGCTGAGGCTGCAAAGATCTACGCAGAATCATACGAAGTAGATCCCGAGTTCTTCGAACTATGGAGAACCTTGGAGTCATATCGCAAGACAGTGCCTGGTCTGGACAAGATCCTCAGCACTGACATGCAGTACTTTGACATGATTTATGGTAGAGATGCCCAAGAGTAAATTGGCTACTGGCATTTAACAGGAGGAAGGGATTTGTTCCCTTCCTCTTTTTTTGCCTTCCTGCTACACTCCTCGTATGAGAGAGAAAAGCCTAACCATCTTCGACTTTGACGGTACACTCTACCCGATTAACTCCTATGACAGCGAACAGCTGCTGATTCTTTCTGCGGCGAAGGAGAGAGGGGTCCTGTTCAAGAAACGGGGCAAGCACTTCATCGAACAAGACCAGAAGGGAGTGTTTGACGATGCATCTTTCCACCACCGCTATGAAAAGCTGGTTAAAAGAGCTACCCCAGCCATGATAGATGAAGTAGCAGACATCCTTCTCTCTTCCATTGGCAAGAGGGAAAAAGATGCTCTTCTCAGACTTTCCCACATCAGTGACCTGGGTATCCTTACCTGCGGTACGGAAAATATTGCAAGGGCCTTTCTCCAGAAGCTCGGAGTTGAAGACTCGTTCTCGTTCATCCGTGGAAAAAGACTCGTCAGAAACGAAGAAGGCAACTTCCACTTGTTGGTCGATATTGCAGGCCCGGGCGACAAAGCTCTGGCAGTAGACTCACTCAGAGCAGACTATAAGACCATTATCGCTATCGGTGATGGCCCCACCGATATACCCATGCTTGAGGCAGCAGACCATGGGATGATTGTTGCATGGAACAGACAGAACCGGCAGTACCCCTATGACACCTTCCCTTCCCTGGAGTCTGCAGTATTGCACTCCATCGACTACTTGGAAAGCAATATACGAGCCTGATTTAGTGCCAAACGATAGGAAAGGAAAAATCCAAGGCCGGTCAAACCAAACAACAGCAACACGGAGAGCACCATACTCAGACCGATAAGCATTGGCAACAACAATACCAAGGCAAAGAGTGCCAAGGATATGAAAGCTGCAAGTATACCGAAGAGCCCATTCAGGTTGCTTTTCATTGCCTGCTGGCTCACCTTCCAGTCGAGCCTTGGATGATGGTAATCGATTGCAAGTTGCATGCATGCAATCATTCCAATGCAAAGCAATGACAGAGGTATCATCCAAAAAAGATGCCACAGGGGAAGGGAGAGCAGCAGGAGCGCTGCTGATAGATAGATTGCATGGGGGATGAAGACAAGCAGAAGATGAAACAACAACTTCGCTCCGACGAATGTACTTGCATCAAGCGGGTACTGCTTATCGAGATTAAAACGCTTTCCTTGCCTGGAAACACTGGTTGAGCTGATCATGCTGAGATTGGCGAACAAGAGCAACAATAAATACACCAGTTGGAGAAATACTCCGGTCTCAATAAGCTGGGAAGCAACTTCAGCTAATTCATCCAGAATCCCCATGAAACTGTAGAGCACAAGAAGCAAAACAGGGATTCCAAGTTCTCCCACTATTTCAAACACAAACATGCTCTCAGAGCGGATGATGAGCAATTCACGTTTCATGAGAGCCCACTGGGGACTTGTAGACTGGAGGGAATGCTTGGCTTTTCGGGTCCTCGCAACCGATTGGTTGCTCAATACGTACGAGAGATTTGCTGCATAGGTGGATCCTACAAACAGAACCAAACCGATAAGGAGAAGCAATCCCAATCCAAGCATACTAAGCAGGCTTGCAAGGGAGGTGACCATCTTCGCCTGTATGAGGAAAAGGGGGATCATAGCCATAAGCTTCTCGATGATTGGAGCATAAGCCTGCAACATCGCCTCATAATTGAACGCAAGCAACGAACCATCCTCACTCATATTCCTGGTAAGGGAAACCGTCATCATAAGGATCAGGAGTACCAAGGCGATAGCGCTAAAGAGCTCCTCTGCCATCTTATGGTTCCTTCCCTTTGTGAGCCTTACCAAAACCATGGAGATCAAGACAGAAAGGGAGAGGGCAAAAAACGGTCCTATCAGAAGAAAAAAGACTCCGCCAAGTAAATATACCAGGGAGAAACCGTCAACCCAGAGGCCAACAACAAGGGCTGGAAACGTAACGAACCAGTAAAGGGGAGCTTGCAGAAGGTACGCGATCAGCAGCCTGCTTGCTCCCAATTCGCTGTGCCGTACGGCCAATGGTCCAACCAACAAGATGTCCTTTGCCCCATAGAGCAGGCTGGTCCCACTGGCTAGGCTATAAAACAGTTGGAATGCAAAACCCAAAAGGGCAGCAAAGATAAGGCCTAAATAGGGATAGCCCAAGAGCT
>NZ_JAEKNT010000170.1 GCF_016406725.1 Sphaerochaeta sp. S2
TGAGGAGGCTGAACAGGAGGTGAAGGAACTTGAGGAGAAAACCCCCATAAACTTCTACTACCAGTACTACAGGGCGGAACTCCATAAGAAGTTTGCGCTCAGTGCTGCTTGCTTCATGTTGGTTTTTCTTACCTTTTCGCTCTCATTCTTCAAGGTAAAGCATGGCCGCCTTATTGGATTTGGTATGTCAATGCTGGTAGCGGTACTTTACTGGTATCTTCTTTTCTTCTCACAAATGCAGATTTTCAAGTTCCCCATAAACCCAGGATTCCTGATCTGGATACCCAACATGCTGATGTTCTTCACCGGCATCCTGATCATGCTGTTTGCGAGGCGTCTATGAAGCTGCATGACCGCTACGTTGCCCGTTCAGTCACTATAGTAGCAACTCTTGCCTTGGTGTTATGTACCCTTATGCTGCTCAGTGTTGACTTATTCAGCAATCTTGATGGGTATCTTACGAATGAGGTAAAACCATTAACCATCCTTACATTGACGTTGCTATATACCCCCCAAGCTGTACTCTTTGCACTTGGTCCATCGCTCTTGTTCTCAGCCACTTATTTCCTCTCACAATTGCAAGCCAATAATGAGTATATCTGCTTGCTGGGAAGCGGGCTGAGTTATCGTAGGATTATCACCCCCATCCTCGTACTTGGAATTCTGTTCAGTCTTCTGGAATTTGGTTTTGGAGAGTATGTCTTCATACCGGCACAGAGGACTCGTGAGATGAAACAGGATGAGCTGTTCGGATTACGCAGTACCTATGACAATAGAAATATCACCCTGCGGGACCCAGATGGCAATTATGTAGTGCATGCAAAACAGTATAGTGATGAGCAGAAGCGACTGGCCCAGGTACTCTTGGTCTTGCTTGATGATGAAGGGGCAATGAAGGCAAGGGTGGACGCAGCTTGGGCCTTTTGGGAAGAAGAAAGAGAAACGTGGAGGATGGAGCGAGTCAGATTCCAACAGATTGATGGGGATGGCTTGGTCGTTGATTCAAGTGAAGTAGGGGAATTGAGACTTGATGAGTTCACCCTCGCTCCTTCCTATTTTAGAAATCTGAGCAATGACATCACCACCATGGAGCTTACAACAGCTGTCGATTACCTGAGGCGTATGCAAGTACTCGATCCCTCGAGATATCCTGAGCTTGCCACTGATTTCACCAAGCGTTTGCTTGAGCACCTCAATCCACTTATCCTGTTGTTCATTGCCTGCACCATCAGCTACAGGTACAAGAAGAACGTACTGCTTTTCAGCATCATTACCAGCCTCTCCATTGCCGTGATATACTTCGTGGTACAGATGGTCACCATTATCATGGCAAAACAGAGTGTTATCGCTCCCATCTGGGGTATGGCAATCCCGATGATTGTGATAGTATGCATTGCATTGGCAGAAAGAGCCGTATTACGTTAGGGGATTTGTATGGCAATATTTCGAACTATCCATCAGGATACCAGCAGCAAGGCTCGCCTGGGTATCCTTTCACTTGGCCACGGAGAAGTGGAGACACCGGTATTCATGCCTGTAGGCACCAAGGGAACAGTGAAAGCAATGTTCCACGAGGATGTCAAGAAAATCGGATACAAGCTTATCCTTGGCAACACCTACCATCTCTATCTCAAACCAGGGCTTGAGGTGCTTTCCCAGTTTGGTGGACTGCATAATTTCTCACACTGGGATGGAAATTTGCTCACCGATAGTGGTGGTTTCCAGGTCTTCAGCCTCTCAGGGCTCAGGAAAATTGGAGACAAGGGCGTAACCTTCCAAAGTCATATAGACGGTTCAAAACATATCTTCACGCCTGAGAATGTAGTGGATACACAGAAAGTAATCGGCAGTGACATTGCCATGTGTCTTGATGTTTGCACTCCACCTGACATCAATCATCGAGCGGCCACTGAGGCGATGAATATCACCCATGCTTGGGCTAAACGAGCCATTGAACATCGCCAGAAGCTGGGAGAGGAGTTCAAGGGAAACCTATTTGGCATAGTCCAGGGCAACTTCTATGAGGACCTGCGAAAGCAGAGTGCCGAATTTTTCAATGAGATGGATTTTCCTGGGATTGCCATCGGTGGGCTCTCGGTAGGTGAGAGTAGAGAACAGTTCTCACACTATCTTGGTTATACTGCTGAATTGGTAACCAAGGAGAAACCAAGGTACGTCATGGGTATCGGCAGTCCAGACTATATTTTGGAAGCAGTGGAAAACGGTATTGATATGTTCGATTGCGTCCTTGCAACCCGTATGGCACGTAATGGTGGCATATTTACCGATGACGGTGTCATTACACTCAAGAAGGCAATCCATAAATTCGATCATGGCCCACTTGAGGAGGGCTGTACCTGCAGGGCATGTACACAGTATAGCCGTGCGTACATGCATCATCTTATCAAGACAGGCGAGATGCTTGGAGGCATGCTGGCCACGGAACACAACCTGACCTACTTCTACCGACTGATGGAACGTGTCCGCCAGGCTATCAGGGAAAATCGATTTGCTTCCTTTAAAAGGGAATACCTTGCAAGATTCTACGCAAAGTAGCAAGACAGCCAAAAGCAGTTTTGCCATCATGCTCTGCACGATTGCAAGCAGGCTGCTCGGGATTGTGAAAGCTCGTGTACTCTCCTCGGTCTTTGGAGCGAGTGGGGTGGCTGATGTGATTAACTTCACATTCAACATCCCCAACAATTTCCGAAAACTCTTTGCTGAAGGGGCCGTCAACTCAGCTCTCATTCCTGCTTTCTCCAGCCTACTTGGATTAGGGAAGAAGCGGAGCTCACTTCATCTCTTCAGCTTGCTTTGCACCTACCAGACCATTCTTCTTATACCCTTGGTATTGCTCTCCTATTTCTTTGGTGAAGAGTTCATCTCTCTTATCAGTGACTTTGACAGTGCCCAGGTTGCCTTGGGAGCAAAACTACTTCCTTTCTTCATGGTCTATCTGGCAGCCATCAGCATGGCGGCAATCTTCAATGGTGTATTGCAATCTCATCACAACTTCCTCCATGCCTATCTGTCCCCTTTGCTTTTCTCTCTCTCTGTTATTTTTGGGGTACAGTATCTCACTCCTTACCTTGGGGCAATGAGTATGGCTTGGGCTACTCTGGTTGGAGGACTGCTGCAAGGTTCCTACTCCTACCTTATGCTCAGACGCTATGGCTATCGGCTGAAACCAGCTATAAGGCAGGCAGATACACCCCTGAAACCTGTCATTGGGGCATGGTCCTTGGTTGTGCTCGGCATGGGGATGCAGGTTCTCACACAGTTGGTGACCTATCACTTTGCATCCACCTTGAGCGAAGGGAGTGTAACAGCCTTCGCAAATGCAACAATCTTTTACCAGACGCCTTACGGGGTCTTTTTCAACGCAATCAGTGCAGTAAGCCTGCCCTTGCTCAGTCGCTCCTATGCTCTGGGCCAGATGCAAGAGATGCAAAAACATACCCGTCTTGGTATTGTTCAACTAACCAGTCTCCTGCTTCCCAGTGGAATTATTCTTTTCTTCCTTAGCCAGGAGAGTGTCAGTGTGGTACTGCAGACCGGCAATTACACGCTTGCTGATGCACAACTGACTGCATTGGCTCTTCGACCTTTCCTGTTGTTCATGGTAACCACCAGTTGGTATGCAATGCTGCTTCGTCTTGGCTATAGTGCAAACCGCTATGCCCTGATGACCAAGATCACCTTCTTACAGAACTTTGTGGATATCATTTTGATGTGGATCTTCATCTCGCTGGGGTGGGGGATCATATCACTTGCTCTTGCCAATGGAATAAGCTATGTAGTGCTCCTGGGGTTCTTGTCATTCAAACTGAGAGATCTCTACAATCCGATAAAAGATACACAATTGATACGAGGATTGCTACGTACTGTAGCCGCGAATATACCGATTCTCGGTTACTGCTTGCTTTATGCTTCATTCGGCATGACTTGGTATCAGAGTGGATCAAACTTGAAAAACCTCTTGATTCTTAGTCTGGTTGCTCTTGGCTCTCTTGTGGTATGGCTCCTCTCCTATGCATTGCTGAAGGTGGAGCTACTCTCACTCTTCCGTTCCAAGAAGCAAGGCAGCAACCTGTAAGGCAACCACCTCATCAAGCTTTACCACCATTCTGTCAAAGGTAACCAATCCATTGAGTTCCTGCTGCACATCAGTCAATTGCGTATAGACGGAAGCAGCGAGCCCTTTTTGTTTGGCAGGATATACTTCTTCCTCGTAGAGCCTGAAGAAGGCATCATTGAATGCTGTACGATCATGAAGATGTTTATAACCAAAGGATTTTTCTCCTTCATCGTCATGCCCTTCAACACGATACAGATAACCTCCAAATTCTGAGAGAATTATTGCTCTGCCGAGTTTGTCTGGTTGGTGGCGGTACCGCTTGAAATATACATGGCGGGAGGAAAATTCACCAATGCCCTGGTCATACCAGCCGCTGGTACAATCGATGGTTCTCGTTGAATCGAGTGCTTTAACAAGGGAATACATTTCTTTTGCATCAAATTGTCCCCAACCCTCATTGAAGATAACCCACATGGCAATACTGACACAGTTATAGAGCGTTTCTATCATCTGCGTAAGCTCAGTGGCAAACATCTCTCGGTATCTTGCATCCTGGCTGCCCAGCAGTCGATAGTGATGGTCTTTCACTATAAAACAGGGCACAAAGAGTGGTGCAGACATAATGGGTTGAACAGGAGGCCTTCCCCCACTTACCATATCCTGCCAAACCAGCAAACCAAGCACATCACAGTGATGGTACCATCTTCTGCTCTCTACTTTTGCATGCTTGCGAACCATATTGAAGCCCAATTTCTTCACTATGACCAAGTCATCGATGATCGCTTGGTCACTTGGAGCAGTATAGAGACTATGAGGCCAGTATCCTTGGTCCAGGATTCCATGTTGGTAATAGGGTTTCCCATTGAGCAACAATCTTCCATCCTGCACCTCAAAGCTCCGCAATCCAACATAACTTGTTACGATATCATTTCCCATCTGTATTGTGAGGGGGTAGAGATATGGATCTTCAGGACTCCAAGGATGCACCTTCTCCACCTGACAACAAAGACGTTGGTTACTCATTCCCTTGCACTGTTTATGCCCATCCAGGTATGAGATGGTAACCTCATGTATCCCATCATTGGGAATAACCTGGACATACCAGCAGTGCTGTGCAAGGTCAGGGGTGATGATGAGGTTCTTGATATAGAATCGGGGGACTTCCTCAATCCAGACAGTCTGGTGAATGCCACTTTGCCCCTGATAGAATATTCCCGACGCTTTGGAGGCCTGTTTACCTCTTATGATCGGCTCACTGTCTCCAGGGTCAACAACCTTGACCAACAAGTCGTTCTCTTCCTTCAGTAGATCTGTGATATCGAAAGAGAAGGGGAGGTATCCTCCCTGATGCGATCCAACCTCAATACCATTCAGGAAGACAACACATGAATGATCAACAGCCTCAAAATGAAGCAGGAGTCGTGAATCGGGAGAGAGGGCAGTATATGTTAATGTACGATGGTACCAAAGTCTCAGATTTGGGGTAATCTTAGTTTGCAATCCACTGAGTTTTGTTTCCGGTGAGAAGGGTACAAGAATGCTAAGGGGGAAATATTGTGGCCTGGTCTCTTCGTTGCCTATTGCAAAATCCCACCAACCATTGAGATTCTCGTAGGAACCTCGAACCAGCTGTGGTCGTGGGTATTCTTCCAAGACAGTATGTTCATTGACGGTGTACCTTTCCTGCATGTACCCATACTACCACAGAGTGAAAAAGCCCTCAGCAATTATCTTGCCGAGGGCTTGGTTTTTCTAGAAATCAACGACTGAAATTGATTTGACCGTAAAGTCATAGTTCTGGTCGTTGAGGGTGAAGGTAAATCGCTCCCCAACCTCATGATTGAGCAAGGCTCTACCGAATGGGGCCAGAAGGTTGATGATATTCTCATTGGGATTGGATTCCCATGGTCCCATGATGGAGAACACCACTTCTTCGGCTTTGATGTTGTCCATCATAACCACCTTGGTGCCAAACCCAATTTTAGAAGAGTCTACCTTGTCCTTGGTGATGACTGTAGCACGATCGACCTCTTCGGCAAGTCTGCGCAAAGTATTGTTCAGGAGACTCTGTTTCTCCTTGCCATACTTGTATTCGCTGTTCTCTCGAAGATCTCCCAACTCCCTGGCTTCACCAATTTCCTTGGCAACCTCTGGCAGTTCCACATGCTGGATATGATCAATCTCCTTCTTCTTGGCAGCAAGACTGCTTGGAGTACAGAACAGGCCGGTGGGAACAACGCTCTGCTTGTTGATCGGCTCCACTTCATCAAAAAACTTGAATGAGGGGAACTGCTCACTGATTGCATGCTTGATCTCAATTTTCTTTCCACCGGGAAGATTGAATACATTTGCCACAAGGCTGTAGATCTTCTGAGCTCTCTCTTCATTGCCTTCAGCCACAAAATTCAAGACTGCCCGCTCATCAAAGAGGAAACCCATAAGCGTCTTTGCATTCTTGCGGTTTTCCTGTACATCCTTTCTGTTATCGATACAGCGGTTGGTAAAGTCGAGCAATTGCAACTCAGTGTAGAGCAGCTGTTCAGCGGTAATACCGGCTTTCTCCCAATATTTCTTCTCACCATTCTTGAGCAGGTAGATCAGGGTATTCCCCTTTTCCTTGAAGTTTTCCACCGCATCGCGGTAGATGCCTGCAAGGGCACTGTACTTTTTCTTCTGCTTGTAGATATCGGGAATGTATCCAGTGAGGTAGGAGTCAAACAGGACTGCAAGGATCTTCTCCCAGCCAGGAATTTCCTCAACCACATGATCAATAAAAGCTTTCTTGAGCTCAGGATCCTTGATAGCCGCAAAGGTTGCCTCAACATTATCACAGCGCTCATAGAGCATGGCGAAGGTAAGTGCATCAGGATAGCTGATAAAGTTCATGTGCTGATGTTTTACCAACTCCTCGAGCAGCAAATAACAACTGAATGTAATGTCATTCGCTACCACGATCGGCTTGAAGGCACCATTTTCCTCGAAGAAAAGGTCACTGAAGTATCTCACCATCTCAAAGAAGAAGTCACTCTCGACGTCTCCCTTTGCAGCAATAAAATCCTTCAGGCTCTTGATCTTGTCATAGATATTTTTCTCATTCCTGAATACCTGGAGCTGTTTCTCTTCATAGCTTACAGGGGTGGAGCGGAGAAGATATGTATCCACATCATTGCTGGAAAGATCGAAGAGTGGGTTGGTCATCAACTCCTTCTTGGCCTGATTGAGCCAAGGAGTCCACTCCTTGACATCAAGGATGGAGGGAACCAGTTCACTCTTCATCTCTTTCAGGTTGATCCTTCCCTCATTGCTGGCCATCAAGGTCTTCAGTGTCCAAGGAATATCCTCCTGCACTTTCTTGCTGAGTTTCTCTCTTGGTAATGCACTCTTGAGCACCCAGATATGACTCTTAGGAAGTGCCTGCAAGCTCTTGAAAGCCATTGAGGTAGACATCCTGCTGCCTTCCTTGCTTGACTGCCCAGCAAAATCCACAATGACATCACTTTCATCAATTGACCGGATCCTACCGATTCGATTTGTACTGTTCTGGAATACAAATGTACCCTTGTCGAACGCAATATTTGTTTCGAAATCCTCTATACTGTGGAGAATGTCACGATTTATATTGCTTGTCAGTGCACTGGACTCAAGACAACTCTTGAGCCTGGAATGGGTCTTGTATTTCGTCTTGTAACTCTTGATCAGGTTTTCCCTGGCAAAGGTATCTTCGCGGTCAAGGGCAAGCATCTGTTTCTGGCATTCGATCTGATGGTCAATGTCATCCTTGCTTGCATTCTCAAGATCGCGCAACAACGCTACTGCAGTACTCTTGCTTACAGCAGACACCTGGTCTGCTACAGAGATGAAGTAACCGAAGTTGTCTTCTTCCAATTCAAGAAGGGCAGTGAACATTGCTCTCACTGAGGAGACATCCTTTCTCTTGATAAGTCTGTGGATACCTTTCTTATAGAAGGAGATGGCTTTATCTTTGTTTCCCTTCTGCTTTGCATGTGAGGCAAGTTGGCGGACGATCTCGACCTCTTCGTAATCCACCTTGACCAAACGTTCCCAAAGCTGGAATTTCTCTTCTTCCTTTCCCATCTGTTCATATGAATCAGCAAGCAAGCGAAGCGCATGCTTGTTCTCATTTCGGCTGAGAATTTTCTGTGAGAGATATTCGACAATATTCCATTTCTTGGCTTCCATGAACATCTCAATAAGGCTGAGCAGCTGCAGATAATCATCCGCTCCTCTGCGTTCCAATTGGATGGACCCACTGATGTACATGGCAATGATACTGTTTCGCTCCTTCTCACTGAGGTGCGTGTCGCACAAGCTCTTTGCTTCAGTCTTCTGTTCCTCGTCCATCTCCTTGATGTTCTTGTCCAGTTCCTGGAAGCTGCTTGTTGTATAGGTAGTTACGGTGCTTCTCGTCCATTGCTCTTCTTTCAGCAAGTTCTCGATCTCTTGGAATCCCATGGTTTCCTCCAAACATATTTGTCCAATTCTAAGACGTAAATAAAACCGGGCAGACCGGGACATAGCCTGCTCGGGTTTTGCATTCATAGTTACTTTTCTATAATATAGCACGATTTGGAAAAACTAGCAATTGATTTAAGGAAAGTGCATAAAACATATTAACAAATATATAGTATTTCCTAGAAGCAGTCGTTGCAAAACCTCTCTCTACCTGTTATAAATGGAGTATGGAAACAGCTTCACTACGAATCGCACCAAGCATGTTGTCTGCTGACTTCTCACGCACCGCTGAGGAAGTGCAGAGCATCAACGAGAGCAAAGCAGATTGGGTACATCTGGATGTCATGGACGGTATGTTCGTCCCGAACATCACCTTCGGTCCCAAGTTCATCCAAGATCTCAGACCTCACTCAGACTTGGTATTTGATGTACACCTTATGATCGATAAACCTGAGCGGTATATTTCACTGTTCGCTGAGAGCGGAAGTGACTACATCACGGTACATGGGGAAGCATCACTGCATCTTCATCGTACCTTGCAGATGATAAAAGCTAGTGGATGCAAGGCTGGAGTATCACTCATTCCTTCCACACCGGTTAGCATGATTGAACCTATTCTTGATATGGTCGATTTGATACTTGTCATGACCGTGAATCCAGGCTTTGGTGGTCAGAGTCTCATCCCTTCCACGCTGCAGAAGATTGAACGGCTTGCTGAACTGAGGGGACAACATGGATATGACTACCTTATCAGTGTAGATGGGGGAGTGAATCTGGATACAGTAGGTGAGATTGCACAGCGAAAAGCAGATATAGCTGTATGTGGAAGCGCCTTCTTTGGGGCTCCAGACAGGACTGCATTCATACAGGCAATGAAGGAACGTGCACAGGTATGAAGGCGGTCATCCAACGTGTCCAGGATGCAAGTGTTTCCGTTGAGGGAACCATCACCGGCCAGATCGACCATGGCCTTCTTGTTTATCTGGGTATAGGACATGACGATACAGAAGCTCAACTTGCATGGTTATGCGAAAAAATTGTGAAGCTACGTGTTTTTACCGACGAGCAGGGCAAAATGAACAAGAGCCTTTCTGACGTTCAGGGGTCCATCCTGGTCGTCAGCCAGTTCACGTTGCTGGCAAATCTACGAAAGGGAAACCGCCCATCCTACAACGATGCTGCACCACCACAAAAAGCTGAGGCTTTGTATGAACAATCCCTCAAGTTGTTTGCTCAGTTGGGTTTTCCAGTCTCTTCAGGTGAATTTGGTGCGCATATGAAGGTGTCCTATACCAATGACGGTCCGGTCACCCTCCTGCTTGAAGCAGATTAAAAAGTATTAAGCTTATAGTGTAAGGTTACAGAGTATTCGAGGAGCATATCATGGCAAAGAACAGTAAAGATACGACATTCCCCACTGACCAGAAGCAGAAGCGGGAAGCATTGGAAGCAGCAAGGGTTCAGATTGACAAGCAGTTTGGAAAAGGGTCCTTGATGAAGCTCGGTGACAACAAGGAAAACCGAAACATTGAAAGCATCTCTTCCGGGTCCTTGCTTCTTGATGAAGCGCTTGGTATCGGTGGATACCCGAAGGGTAGGGTCATTGAGATCTACGGTCCTGAAAGCAGTGGTAAGACCACACTCGCTCTTCATGCCATTGCAGAGAGTCAGAAAGCTGGGGGAATTGCCGCATTCATTGATGCTGAGCATGCCATGGATCCAAGTTATGCGAAGAAACTGGGTGTAAACATTGAAGAGCTCTGGATAAGCCAACCGGACAGTGGAGAACAGGCCCTGGAGATTGCAGAATCCCTGGTACGGAGTGGGGCAGTGGATATCATTGTCGTGGACTCTGTTGCTGCCCTTACGCCACAAGCAGAAATCGATGGTGATATGGGTGATAGCCACATGGGTCTCCAGGCAAGACTGATGAGCCAAGCACTGCGCAAGCTAACCGGTCTGCTTTCAAAGAGTCACACCACCATCATCTTCATCAACCAGATTCGTATGAAGATCGGCATCATGTTCGGTAACCCCGAGACAACCACTGGAGGGAATGCACTGAAATTCTACTCCTCTGTCCGCCTCGAGGTTCGCAAGATAGAATCCATCAGTAAAAGTGCTGATGATATCATTGGAAACCGAGTACGAATCAAGATTGTGAAGAACAAGGTATCACCTCCATTCAAGAAAGTTGAACTGGATCTTCTTTTCGGTGAAGGTATCAGCTATATTGCAAGCATACTTGATGCAGCGCTCAAGTATGACATGCTGGAGAAAAGTGGTTCCTGGTACTCCTATAACGGGGAGAAGATTGGACAGGGAAGGGAGCGTACACTGGACTTCCTCAAGGACAACCCGGATATCGCCACTGACCTTGACAATCGCCTCAGGGCAAAGATGTTCCCCAAAGCCGATGCTGTTGAGGCAGCGGAAACTGCTTCAGAAAGCAAGTAATTCCCAACAGGTACTGATGGGCACAGAGGTGGAACAATCCACCTCTGTGTTGTCAATACAGCAGGGGTTCGGTATACTCGCGGTGAGAGGGGAATGCTGTGCAAGAACAAACAGTGCAAGAAGAACAAGTGCCAAAGGGGGCAACTTTCCATACCCCCACCTTCGATGGTCCATTGGACTTGTTGCTGTTCCTCATCCAAAAATCTGAAGTCAATATCTATGACATTCCCATCTCGCTGATCACTGAACAATTCTTGGGCTATCTCAAGGAAGAGAAGGTGACTGAGCTTGGTGACCTGACGCAATTCTACAAGATGGCAGCAGACCTGCTGTATATCAAGAGCAGGATGCTGCTCCCGGTTGAACTGGAATTCGATGAAGAGTACCAAGATCCCAGACAAGAACTGGTTGACCGTCTGCTGGAGTACCAGAAGTTCAGAAAATATTCTGAGTTGCTTACTGGAACCAATACCAGTGCAGAATTGTTCATTACCCGGAAAAGCAGCCAGTTTCGTCTTCCATTCGGAGATGAGGAACTGTTTGGCGAAGTGTCATTGCAGGATTTGCTCAAGACGTTTTCACGGCTTATGACCACCATAACCCCAAACAAGGTGTTCAACGTCTACGAATCGGTAACGGTCAATGAAAAAATTGCCTTGATGCAGGAATTGTTTGAGACTCAAGATTATATCACCTTGGAACAACTTATTGTCCACGCTGACCAACTGCTCCATATTATCTGCAGTTTCATGGCAATTCTTGATGCCTGTAAACTCAGGATGATCACCCTCGTCCAGAGTGAACCGTTCGGTCCAATTCTCATTCGTAAGGTCGATGAGGCTTTTGAACAGGATTTTGAACACATGTACGATGATGATTTCGAGGAAATTGAGGAAGAAATCGTCACTGCGCCTATCTCAGAAAGTGAAGAAGAGAGGTTTTTTGAGGAAGATGCAGATAATCTCCGCACAACTACTGACGATGGTCGCGTTTTTCTGTATGATGATGAGAGTGAGGATGAGCAGATCATTCTCGACGATGAGTGATAGGAGCGTTAGTGGTGGATAGGAAGAGGCAAGCGGGCAAGGCTGGGATTCAGCAAAGCCCCCTCTTGAGTACCGAGGCCCGGTTGGTCGAAGTCATTCTCTTTTTGGAGAACGAACCGGTTAGTTTGGAACGATTGAGCAAGATGACCTCCCTCTCGGAGGAAACAACAAGAAAAGCCATTACAGAACTGCAGGAACATTACCGTGAATACCTGCATGGACTGGACCTTGCTGAGAGCCAAGGTGCTTTCC
>NZ_JAEKNT010000171.1 GCF_016406725.1 Sphaerochaeta sp. S2
CCCCTGCAAACTCCAGGTATTTGGACATATCCTTATTGGTAAGGGTATTATCCAAGGGGACTACTATCGCCCCGGCGAAGAGAACACCAAGATAGGCAATAGCCCACTCAGGGCTGTTCTTTCCGATTACTGCAATCTTGTCATCCTTTTTAACACCCTTGGAGACAAGGTAATCTGCAACAGAGAGGACATATGAATGAACTTCTGAATAGGTAAAGGTTTCGTACTGTGGAACAAAGGCTGTAAAACACTTGTTTTGGGGATAGCGTTCGACTGAGATCTCGAACATTTCCACCACAGTAGGCCATGCACCTTTGAACTTTTTACCCCGATAAGCCTCAAGGAAATCCCAAGGTTTTTCACCTTTCTTGTGTGTTGCCATCGTTCCAACCTCCTGTGTTCGTTCTATGGTTCCAATCTTTCTATACTATAGGCAGAAGCATCGTGAAAAATCAAGATTATTGTGACAAGTTTTCACAATGCGTAATTGTGTAATGCACTTCTCACCCTTCCATCGTATCACATTTCAGCAATTGCAATAACTTCTCCATCGAAGGGGTAAATACCTTGTCCTTGTGGTGGACAAGAGAGAAATTCCGCTTCATATCCACTCCCTCCAATGACAATTCCCTGAGTATATTTTCTTGGATTAGATGACGTACCAGACGTCGGGAAATGACCGTAATTCCCTGACCAGCAGATACTGCACTTATAATTGCATCACTGCTATGACAGGACCATTTTTCCTCAAAGGAAATTCCCTTTTCTTGCAACAATCCAACAAACAATGCCCTTGTACCACTCCCTTCCTCCCTAAGGATGAGTGGGTAGTCACTCAATGTCTTTAGGCCAAGCGGTGAAGGGACAGGAAACTCTTTTGCACACACAGGAATCAATTCATCAACAAAGCAGGGGGTGCATACCAGTGACTTGCTTTGTACCATTCCCTCTACCAAAGCCAAATCCAAGCTGCCATCAAGGAGCAGTCTCTCAATGGTCTGGGTGTTGTCAACCTGTACCTGGACACGCAAGAGCGGGTTCTCGCCTTCAAAGCGTGCAATAAGATCAGCAAGCAGTGTACTGCCAACAGTGATTGTTGCACCCATCCTGATCGTCTGCTGCCGGGTATATGCTCCAAGCTCACTTTCAAGGGTATCAACCAAACCAACAATAGAACGCGATCGTGAGAGGAGGAACCTTCCCTCATCGGTCAAATGCAAACTCCGTCCCAACCTGTCGAACAACAATACCCCGTAATCCTTCTCCAGGGAACCGATCACCGCACTGACTGTTGGCTGGGCAAGATGCATTTTCTCTGCGGCCTTGCTCATGGATAGCTGTTCGGCTACTGCAATGAAAATAGAAAGATCTCGAATAGTCATTTGTTTTCACCTATATATTGCATACATTTTTCATTATTTACTTTATACCAAAACACTTTTAGACTGCAACACGATTTGGAGGGATTATGGCACTTACAGAACAAACGATCAAAGCATTGAAGGCAGAAGGGTTTCTACATAATCGAGGAACAGAGAACTTTTCTGCCCGTATCATTACAGGGAACGGTACATTACAGGCAGAGATGCTCTCACAACTCTCTCACCTCAGCGAGACCTATGGAGATGGAATGGTAAGTCTTACCGGCAGGCTCACCGTTGAGATCCCCGGCATCCCCTACTCCCGTATTCCTGCCTTCCGGGAGGAAGTTGCATCCCTCTCCCTGACAACAGGGGGAACAGGAGCGAAGGTCAGACCGGTTGTAGCCTGTAAGGGAAGTACATGCATTTATGGACTGGTTGATACCCAATCCCTAGCACAGAGAATCCATACAGCATTCTCTTGGTTGCCTGCTCGATGGCTTTTTGGTCTCTCACTTCGAGTCTTCTTACAAATCCTTGATAGGGATACC
>NZ_JAEKNT010000172.1 GCF_016406725.1 Sphaerochaeta sp. S2
ACCTTGTACTGCTCCATCTTGCTGTCACGCAGGATATCATTGACGTGGTTGAATTTTGCTTCTTGGTAGGACTCACGGCCGTATGATTTGACCTCTCTGATCCCCATCAAGGAGTTCTCTACATTGCTGTTCACGTCAGCAACGGTTCGCCGTACACGGCGGAAGGTTGCCTTCATGCGTATTCCATAATACACCCCGTAGAACACCATGATCGGCAAGGGTATAAGGGAAACCAGGGCGAGAGGGACACTGTAGCTGAACATAAGGATGTAAGAACCCAGAATGGTAGCAACGCTGATGATCAAATCCTCGGGAGCATGGTGAGCCATCTCGGTGATCTGGAATAAGTCATTGGTGATACGACTCATCATATGCCCGGTCTTGGTCTTGTCAAAGAACCCGAAAGAGAGTTTTTGCAAGTGACCGAACAACTCGCTTCGCATATCGGTCTCCATCTTTACCCCAAGAATATGTCCCCAGGTTACCCGTATATACTGACAGATTGCCTGCAGTATGTAGATGAGGAGCATGAAGCCAAAGATGATGATCATATTCTTCAGATTCTGGTTAGGAATCTCCACCCTGAGCAGCTGTCTGGTCAAGGTGGGAAAGAGAATCGAAAGGATTGAAGCAAAAATTGCCACCCCCATATCAAGGAAAAACAATCCCTTGTATGGACGATAGTAGGCGATGAACCGTTTGAGCATGCTACTTGTTTCTCCTGAACAACCGGGTGAAGAAATTCTGCTTCTTCTTCGTCTGGGTGGTCTCCTGCTTCTGAGCAACAGACGGCTTAGGGGTAGGGTCTTTTCTTACAGGACTCTCCTTCTTCACAGCAGGCTGGCTCTTCTTGGCCTCAGGGGATCCTTCAGGGATCTGGCCACCTTCACTCTTGTACTGCTGTTTGTAGTAGGACAATCGCTCCTCAAGGGAGAGGTTCTGGATCTCTGCGTAGCTCTTGGAGCCTGAACGACGACGTCTTTGAGGTTCCTGTGCTCTCTCCTGCCTTTCAGGTCTTGGGCCTCTGGGCTTGTTGTCTCGCTCGTCTTTTGCACGCTTTGGACGACCAGAGGATTGTGGCTTCCCTCTTCTGGGGGGTCTGGACCCACCACGAGAAGGTTTTGCCCCACTTCTAGGTCCGCGACTCGGACGCCCACCATACTCGTCATCCCTTACCAAGTCCCTGAAGGAGTATGAGGCACTCTTGTCCTCGACGGGTTCAAGATCGCCTTCCTCAGGCCAGATTACAGGAATCTTCATCTGAATGAAGTTCTCTACTGCTTCCAGGTTGAATACATACTCTTCATCTGCAAAGGTAATGGATTTTCCACTCTTACCAGCACGTGCTGTACGGCCGATACGGTGAACGTAGTTCTCAAAATCATCAGGGATGTCGTAATTAACAACCAATTCCAAGTCATCAATCTGCAACCCGCGGGCTGCAACATCAGTTGCCACAAGAAATCTAATCTTGCCTTCCTTCATGCGGTCAATTGTTTGTAACCGCTTTGATTGTGGCAGGTCTCCCATCAGGTACTTGGTCGGGTATCCATTCAGTGAAAGCCGCTTGGATACCTCAATGCATCGTGCCTTGGTGTTGGTGAATACCAGACAGTTTTCTGGATTCTCTTTTTTCAGAAGTTGCAGGAAAAGTGAGAATTTCTCATCTTTCGCAACATGGAACAACTCCTGGGTAATTGCATTAACGGTAATTTCCTCAGGATTAACCTCAATCTCAGCTGGTTCATTCATGAACGACCAGGCAAGGTTACGAACCTTTGTGCTGAGTGTTGCTGAGAACAACATGGTCTGTCGTTCTGTGCAATCACGAAGCAAGCTGAACATCTTCTGGATATCGGGATAGAAACCCATATCGAACATTCGGTCTGCCTCATCAACTACAAAGATGTCAAATTCTCTGAAGTCAATCTTATGCATCTTCTGGTAGTCAAGAATACGGCCAGGGGTACAGACAAATATATCACACCCCTTCTCCAGGATTTCATCTTGCTTCCCGTATCCTACACCACCAAAAAAACTTCCGATTGTGAGGTCTTCGATACCAGACCCAAGGAGGATGGTATCTTCCTCGATCTGGACAGCCAATTCACGGGTTGGAGCAACAATCAATGCCTTCGGTTTGCCCTTTCCAGCCTTTATGGCCTGGACAAACGATTCAAGAATCGTCAACACATACACTGCGGTTTTTCCGCTTCCAGTCATAGACTGGACCATGACATCACGACGAGAGAGGCTTGTGGGGAGTACTTTTTCCTGTACGTTGGTACAGTCACTAAAGCCTGCAGTCGCGATGCCTTTGAGCACTTGCTCACTTAAGGGTAATTCGGTAAATTTCATTCGTTCTATATTTCGCCTTTATAAGTAATTGCAGTATTCGCAATAAGAGAGGTTCTTTTTTCAAACCTTATAATAGTAAGATAGAGGAAATTAAAAGCCTTGTCCACCTCTGCTAAAAGTGAACAGAATATTCATGGTGAAAGATCACAACCAACATTGGATTGTGTTTTTTAGGTTTCCATCTGATACGAATACCCTATACTTGGAATTCTTCCCTCCGGAAAGGAGAAAAAAATAGTCAATCCTCCAGCTCCCACTGTCTGACAAGACTACTGATCTCAAGGGTTACAGTATAAGCCTTTCCAACAGTGTTTCCATTGACGTGCGAAAGAGGCATTGCAGCCATGCTGGTAGCGGAGATGAACAGCTCATCATAGAAACCACCAACCACTTTGTTCAAAGAAGGTGCTTCGTAGCGTATCTGCAAACCCAACAGCTTTGCTGCCTTGATAACCCGATCCCGGGTAATACCCAGCAAGACCTTCTCATCTTGTGCGGTGAAGAGCTGCCCATCCTTGATCGCAAAGAAGTTGGAACGTGTTCCCTCCAGGATTTTCTGTTCCTCGTCGACCAGAAGTGCCTCGAAACATCCATTTCTTCTGGCTTCTTCCAGGGCAAGATAGTTCAGAAGAAGATTCCCCGTCTTTGCGCCAGGAAGCAGACGTTCCCCTTCATAGGTGAGTGATTTCACACCTTCTGAATAGAAGGATTCTGGATAAGTTAGTATCTCACTCGTGGTGATGAACAGTTGTGGTTGCTTGCCTCCATAGATCTGGATTCTCAGGGAGGCTTTCTCAACCAGATCCACCTCTATCAGGGCATGTACCCAGGTGCCAATCTCTTCCCGACTGAACGGATAGTCAAGATGTATAAGATTTGCAGAGTTCTCAAGCCTCAGGAGGTGGTCCTCCAGATGCACAGGGTGTGCCTGGATGACCCTAAGGGACTCATACACATAAAACCCTGACTGGATTTCTCTCTGGGTTACCGGTACTACCGCCTCACTCTGCAATATGATTTTTCCGTTGTAAACGGCATGTTCTCCAACCATTTGGTTCTCTTCTCCTAGGGGTACTTGATCAATTCGCGGGGTTTGCTCCCATTGGGGGGGCCAACATAGCCCAGCTCTTCCATCTGCTCAACCATACGGGCAGCGCGGTTGTACCCTATCTTCAGACGGCGCTGCAGATAGGAGGCTGAAGCACACTTGCGTTCAACGACAATCGCAAGTGCTCTGTCCATCAACTCCTCATCATCGTTTGAATCAGCACCATCATCATCACTGCTCTCACTTGCCTTCGGCTCATCGTCCTCAAAGAATGACTCGTCGATATATTCAGGCTCACCTTGCGAACTCACAAAGGCAACAACCTGTTCCACTTCATTGTCACTGAGGAAGGAGCCCTGTATCCGTTCAGTTGCAGGACTGCTGCTGGACATATACAACATGTCACCCTTTCCAAGCAGCTTATCTGCACCAGGTTCATCAAGGATGATTCGACTATCGGTTGAGCTGGTAACAGCAAAGGCAATACGGGTGGGAATATTGTTCTTGATCACGCCGGTGATGACATCAACAGAAGGACGCTGGGTAGCCAAGACCAAGTGGATACCCACCGCACGGCTCATGGCAGCAAGACGACTGACCTTGCTCTCCATATCCTTGCCAACAAGATGCATCAAATCTGCAAATTCATCGATAACCACCAGGATATAGGGAAGTTTCTCTCGAGCGAGACGGCTCGTCTCAATCTTCTCGTTGTACCCGATGATATTCCTGACACTTAATGCTTGCAGTAGTTTGTATCTTCTGTCCATCTCATAGAGACAGAAATCAAGTGCCTTCAGGGTCTTTTTCGCATCAGTGATGACGGGAGTGAGCAGGTGGGGAATCCCATTATAAATATTCAACTCTACAATTTTTGGATCGACGAGGATCATCCTTACCTGCTTTGGACTACGCCTGAATAGAACCGAACATATCAAGGAGTTCACACATACACTCTTACCACTTCCGGTACTACCGGCGATCAGGAGATGTGGTGCCTTGATCACATCGACAACCACGGGGTCTCCCATCAGGCTACGTCCCAAGACCATGGGAATACCCAATGAAGCAGTCAAGGAGGGGAGCATTTCGCGGAATCCTATAATGTCCCGCTTAAGATTGGGAATCTCAACACCTACAGCAGATTTCCCAGGGATGGGTGCCACGATACGGACCTGGGTGGCAGCGAGTGCGAGGGCAATGTTGTCAGAAAGGTTCACGATTGAATTGACCCGCACCCCAGGAGCAGGAAGCAACTCAAACATGGTGACCGTGGGACCACGTACAATATTGGTCAATTCTGCATTTATATTGAACTGTTCCAGTGTTGCAACCAGGAGCTTACCCTGGTTGACCGTCTGTTCATCGACCACATCACCAATCTGTGGATAGGTAACCAGGATGGACTCATCAGGATACTGATACGTGATTCGCTTACGGTTGATGAGGGCACTCCCTTCACTTCTGGAAGAGAGCCCACCCACCCCGCTGGCACTCTCCAGAGGATCTTCTTCATGCTCCTTGCTCTCTGTCTGGACCGCTTCTCCTACCAGCTCACCACCACCAGTTGGCTGAGCAGTACTCTTGGGCGCAAAACCAGGTTCAGGAGTCATCTCAGATTTGGGAGTGACAGGAAGTGGCGATTCTGTCTTTGGTTGATTGGGACGGAAGAAGGGATCAGCTACTTCCCGATTGGAGGGGCGCTCCTCTTTTTCTCTTGGCTCATACTGTACTGAGAGAATACGCTCCCTGATATTCATATGCTGAGAGGGCTTGGTAGGAGGTTCTTCCCTCTTTCCTTGTTGCTCCTCCACGGCTTGAGCAAGCATGCTCTTTACCCTGCCTTGGGGTTCATTCCTTCGTGCATTGTTCTTTCTGGGTGCCTTCCCTACCGCTTCCAATGCACCCTGCAGGAACCCAGAGAGCTGAACTGGCTCTTTATTCGGTTTCTCGTCTTTTTTTGGCGAAGGATGTGCTTCAGCCTCTTTTTTCTGAGCTTCCAGTTCTCTCTGTTTTCTCTCCAGGTAGGTTAATCCATTATTTCGTTTTCGCTCTTCCCCAAGGGTATGCAACGCTCCAATACTTACCTTTCCTACCTGCATCTCCTTCACCGCGATTGTATCATCCTGCGGTGTTTTTCGGTCACTCGGGGTATGCTTTCTTGACAAACTCTCCAGGGAGGGAACCTCAGCTATGTGAGGAAAAGCAACCTGTTGGTCTGCGAAGCTTGCCCCTTCAAGAACCTCTTCTGCTTCAACGGGTTTCTTGCTGAGGGTAATGATTTCCTCTTCGTCCTCAGGAGATTCCTGGTCGTTGGATCTGTGTCCTTTCTTCCTTTCTCGCTTCTCTTTTTTAACCTTGCCCATCTCTACTCTGGCTGTCTTGTACCGTTTCATTCCGTCCCCGATCAAGGTGAGGATGACAAAGAGAGCCATTTCGGCAAAAAAGATAAGCACCACACGGAAAGACGCACTACGAAGATCTTCAGGGATGGATCGTATCAGGATAGGGCGAGTACTTCCCTGCATAAGATGGCTGAGGGAATAGAGTGTATAGGCCATGATTCCAGTAAGAGGGATCAATACATAGAGAAAGCGATTTTTAACTCTGAAGGTAAAAATCATGATGGTCCAGAGGCCAAGCAATACAGCAAGTGGGATCAGAGAAAAGGGTGCTGGGGAAACGGTAAAGGAGAAGAACCGATTAAGCAGGGAGCTTGCCCAGGTGACTACGCTGAGTTCAATTCCGAGAGTCGGCAAAACTTCCAACGCACCTACCAATAGCGTCAATAAGAGGCATACCACCCCTGCAACAAGAGAACCTGTTCCTCTACCTTCCTTCACAACTCGCTCCTTTCTAGGTAAACACCCTTGCCTTCAGATGGTATCAAATCTTTGTGAGAACGCAAAGCGTGCGATTTGCATCCAATTGGGGAACCGTGAGAGGGATAAACTGTGCACTCCACCTACTTTTGCATTGTGATGCAACTTGGTCCAGCTCTGCTTCAACCTGGTCAAGCACGCCTTTGTATGCACAGACTACACCACCATCATTGAGGATGGGCTCCACAAGATCAAGTATTTCCACCAAAGGCCGGAAAGCCCGGAAGGTAATCACATCGAACTTCTGGCGTACCTGTTTCAAGTCCTGGGAGACAATCTGGACCCGTTCAGAGAGACCGGTCGCTGCAAGAGCGTTTCGTAGAAAATTCACTCTCCTCTCCATCCTTTCCACCAAGGAGAAGGAGTAATTTTCCAGAGCTATTGCCAAGGGAATCCCGGGTAGACCTGCACCTGAACCAAGATCTGCAAAGCAGGGGTTCTCATACTTCTGGGCAATTTCACTGATTGGGGAGACTGCAGCCAGGCTATCGAAAATATGGCGGATGACCAACTCTTTTCCCTCAGCTCCAACCAACTTGTAAACGGGATTGAAGAGCTCCACCTCTGCGATATACCGTTGCAATTGGAGCAACTGTTCATCGGACCATACCAGTTGCATGGCATCAAGGCCTTCCTGTATCAAGGCAGCATACTTACCGCTCACGGTTTCCTCCCCTATCCAGAAGAACGATCAAGAGGGCAATATCACTATTGCGAACGCCGCTGATCCTGGAGGCCTGTCCCACTGAGATCGGCATCACTCTTTTGAGCTTCTCCTTGCCCTCGGCACTCAATCCATCCAATGCATCATAGTTGAAATCCTGACTGATATGGAGACTCTCCAGTTTCTCAAATCGGTTGATCTGTCGCTCCTGGCGGTTGATATAGCCTTCATATTTCACATCCAGTTCCACCTGGTAACGAATTGGCTCCTCAAAGGCAGAGAGTTCTGGAATCGTTTCCTGGAGACTGGCCATGGTGACTTCAGGCATCTTGAGTGCCTGAATTGCACTCTTTTCGCCTACCTTACGCTGTCGGAGCAGGTCCTTCACCGTTTCCATTTTCTCCAGCTTCTGTTGGAGGCGGCCCAGGCTCTCCTCAGACTGCAATCCAACGCGGAACCCTTTCTCGGTAAGGCGCTGGTCGCAGCTGTCATGACGAAGATTAAGCCGATACTCAGCTCTGCTGGTGAACATCCGGTAGGGTTCCTTGGTCCCCATGGTTACCAGGTCATCAATAAGGACCCCCGTATAGGCTTCATTACGACTGAGCACCAGAGGTTCCTCCCCCTTGAGCTTCTGTGCTGCATTGATTCCTGCCATCAATCCCTGACAGGCAGCTTCCTCATACCCACTGGTACCATTTGTCTGGCCTGCAATGAAGAGGTTCTCAACCAGCTTGCTCTCCAGGGAAGGGAATAGGGCTTGGGGATCGATGAAATCATATTCGACAGCGTACGCTGGACGCATGATCTGAGCATGCTCCAGGCCTGCAATACTGTGGACAAAATCCCATTGCACATCTTCAGGAAGGGAGGAGGAGATACCGTTTAGGTACATTTCCTCTGTCCCGATACCCTCAGGTTCCACGAAAATCTGGTGCCGGTCACGATCGGGGAATCGAACCACCTTGTCTTCAATTGAAGGACAATAGCGTGGTCCGGTACCAACAATCTTCCCACCATAGAGGGGGGAACGATGGATATTATCCTGGATGATTGCGTGGGTTTTCTCATTGGTCCATGTTATGTAGCAAGGAACCTGGGGTCTGTTGATGCTGTCATAATCAAAACTGAAGGGCATCATAAGCTCTTCCCCATCCTGCAACTCCATCTTGTCGAAATCCAGGGTGGACTTGCGTACCCTGGCAGGGGTGCCGGTCTTCAAACGCCCAACCGGAAAACCCTTTTTCCTGAGATTCGTACCCAGTCCAATGGCAGCCGGCTCATCCAAGCGGCCGTTGGGTGCATCATACTCTCCTATGAAAATTCTTCCTTCCATGAAGGTTCCTGTGGTAAGGACGACTACCTTTGCGGAGATGGTATGCCGTCTTTGGGTAACCACCCCCACAAGGCGCTTGCCGGTTGCATCGAGCTGGAGGTCTACAACCGTATCCATGAACAAGGAAAGGTTGTGTTCACTTTCCAGTGTTTCCTTGGCGAGCCTTGCATAGGTGAACTTGTCAGCCTGGGCACGGGGAGCCTGTACAGCAGGACCACGTCTCCTGTTGAGTATACGGTACTGTATCATGGAGTGGTCTATCAGGTGGGCCATCTCACCACCAAGGGCATCAACTTCCCTGACGATATTTCCCTTGGAGAGCCCACCGATTGCCGGATTACACGACAAACGCCCGATTGCATCGAGGTTCTGGGTGATCAAGAGAGTCTTGTATCCTATTCTGGAGAGAGCCAAGGATGCCTCAATACCGGCATGCCCCCCTCCCACTACAATTGCATCATAATCCATATATTATTTTCCTACACAAAATCCACTGAAGATTGTCTCAAGAATATCGGAGGGGGTAACCTCTCCGGTCAACTGACCAAGATTGTCCAACGCCTCTCCCAACTCAACGGCTGTGATATCCAATGGGATATCCTCATCCACCAGTTCGAGCGCTCGGCCAAGCGCCACTTCGCTTGCATTCAAGAGTTGGTATTGCCGCTCCGATTCAATGATCAAGAGTTCATCACCACTGACAGAGAATCCACTGGTCAGCCGCGTGGAGATCTCATGGAGCAAACGATCCACTCCTTCCCCACTTTGGGCACTGATAGCCAACTTACCCTTCGGGGGCTTTGCAAGATCACTCTTGTTGTAGACCACCAAGGTCCGTTCATCCTCTTCAGGCACATGCCCCATCATGGTGCTGTCAACAAGAAATACCACCAAGTCTGCCTGCCCAATAAGGCGTTCTGTTCGTCTAATGCCTTCACTCTCGATACTGTCAGAGCTTTCCCTGAGTCCCGCTGTATCGTACAGGCGAATCGGGATACCCTCGATCGATAGATCGGCTTCTATATAGTCACGGGTGGTTCCCTTTACAGGACTTACTATCGATCGCTCCTGTTTCAGCAGCAAATTAAAGAGAGAGCTTTTCCCTGCATTGGTAGAACCGGCAAGCACAATCCTGGCCCCACTCTTGTAGAGCTTTCCTACCTGATAGGTCTCAGAGAGATGGTGGAGTTGCTTGATCAAATCAACAAGCCTTGCACGAGGAAATACAAATTCATCCAGTTCATCCTCAGCATAGTCGAGTTGTACCTCGACGGCAGCCATGACCTGCATCAATTGCTGCTTGAGGGAGCTGATCCGATCCTTCAGGCTTCCTTCAAGTCTTCCCAGGGCAAGAGCCCTGGAGCGTTCACTCTGGCTTACCACCAACTCCTGCACTGCCTCTGCCTGGGTCAGATCCAAACGACCGTGCAAGAATGCACGGAAGGTGAATTCTCCACCCTCTGCACTACGCATACCAAGTCGGGAAAACAGTCCCAGGATTTCCTTGATCACGGCAAGTGAGCCATGACAAGTGAATTCTATTGCTTCCTCCAGGGTGTACCCGTGTCCTTCCGTATAGACGGCAGCAACAACCTCATCCAGCTTTCTTCCTGCTTCATCCTGCAGGTAGCCATGCACCAATGTGGCATTATCAGCATCTTTTAGGGCCTTGGGCCGGGAAAAATGGGTTGCAAGCAGTGCTTTGCACCCTTCTCCACTTACCCTTATGACCGCTAACGCGCTCTGCGCCCATGGCGTGGCAAGGGCATAGATGATATCGTCGGTTACATACTCTCTCATAGGAGTGAGTATACTGTTTTGCATGGTATGCTTGCAACACAAGCGGCCCTCTGGCTATGATGCACCCATGAAAACAGCAGCACAGCAAAGGAGCAGGATGAATAGGGCAATCCGCACCTTTTTTGATGAACGTTCCTATACGGAAGTCGACACCCCCATACTCAGCCCCACCCTCATACCTGAAGCTACCATCGAGAACTTCTCCACACGGTTTGAGAACCCCTTTCTTCCCTCCAAGGACCTCTACCTGGTTCCTTCACCAGAGATCTTCATGAAGCAGCTTATCGCAGAGGGAATCGGCAGTATCTACCAGATCAGCCATTGCTTCAGAAACAGTGAACAACTGGGGAATATCCACAATATCGAGTTCTCGATGCTTGAATATTACACCATGGGTGCAGACGAACAGGACTCCATTACCCTTACAGAGGATCTAGTTGCCTCACTGCTGAGTGAAGACAGTCCACAGGATCTGAGGCCTCCCTTCAGAAGAATGAGTGTTGAAGAGGCAATGCTCACCTATGCGGGGATTGACCTGAAGCTGCACCAGCGACAAAGCTCACTTGCCAATGAAGCAAAGAGACTCGGTCTTTCACTTCCCCCTGGCCCAGAGAGTTGGGAAGACACGTTCAACAGGATTTTCCTGACCTTCGTTGAGCCAAACCTCCCCCAAGACCGCCCCTTGGTACTGGAACAGTATCCAAGGCAGATTGCCTGCCTTGCAAAGGCTGACGGCCTTTACCGACGAAGGTGGGAACTCTACATTCGTGGTGTGGAGATCGCCAACTGTTATGACGAAGAGAGAAGCGAAAACACCATCTCTGCCTACTACCAAAGTGAGTTTGCAAAGCTGGTGGAAAATAGGATGGACAGTGGCTCTGTCATACCCGATACCGACCCAGCCCTTGCCCATACCTTTGCAACCATGCCCCAATGCTCAGGGGTTGCCATGGGCCTTGATCGCCTGTTGATGTTGCTTATGGATAAAAGCAGTCTGCAGGGGGTGATTCTTTTTCCGCTTTCTGATATGCTGAGGAATGGCGATACGCGTAATTTGTAACAATACGAGGTAATACACATGATTAAAGCAGGCCAAATCGATAAGGGAACCGCCTTATTGATCAAAGGACAACCCTTTGTGGTCGTTGACCGAGAGTTCGTAAATCCCGGCAAAGGCTCCGCCTTCGTACGACTGAAGTTGAAGAGCCCCTCAACAGGCCAGACCTTGAGTGAAACGATGAAGACCCAGGATAACGCTGAAGACATCACGGTAATGGACCGTGACTGTCAGTACCTGTACAACGATGGAGAGCATTTCCATCTTATGTTGACTGACACCTTCGAGCAGATCGAAGTACCGATGACCACATTCCCAGATTATGAGTTCCTCATGAAGGACGGGGAGACCTACCGGTGTACATTCTGGGAAGAGCAGATGCTCGACATCCAGCTTCCCCCGAAAGTGGTCTATCTGGTGGCAGAGGCTGAGGAAGCAGTAAAGGGTGACACCGTCCAGGGTGCAACCAAGTACGTAACCACAGAAACAGGACTGAAAGTCCGTGTCCCAATTTTCATCAAACAAGGTGAGAAGATCCGCATCAATACTGAAACAAAAGAGTATATCGAGCGAGTCAACAGCTGACCTAACCCTTACCCACAAGCCCCCAAGAAATTCTTGGGGGTTTTTATTTGGACAATACTGTCCTATTCCGACATATACTTGGACAATAAATAGGCCTTTCGCTGTTTTGAGTGGGTAGAATCCTAAAGAGGCAAAGTGATAGTGGAAAACTCTGGGAGTGCTGTGGTACTGTTTTGGTATCATAGGACAGAGAGGTAATTCACGATGAACGGATTCTCCCAGACAGACATCTT
>NZ_JAEKNT010000173.1 GCF_016406725.1 Sphaerochaeta sp. S2
CATCAACACTGAACATCATAACCGGAAGCATGGTGGCACTACCTACGATTGCTACCGGCTCGCCCTCGAGATTATCGGGAAGATCTGCTTCCATCTGCCTGATGCGGTTACGGATTTCCCCAAGCATATCGTACGGATCCACCCCATCTCGGAAGGTGATGGTTACCCAAGAGAAGGAGCCACTGCTTGTTGATTCGATACTCTTGAAATCAGGGAGGGTGACAAAGTGTTCTTCAAGCACCTTGCTTACATCCCTCTCTACGTCTTCAGCACTAGCTCCAGGATAGACTGCGAGGACTTCCACGGTAGGAAGACTGATATCAGCCATGAATTCAACATTCAGACCAGTCAGGGCAAAGAGCCCAAAGGCGATCAAGGCAATGAGGAGCATCCCTATAACCGCTGGGTGTCGAACTGCAAAGTGGGAAATCTTCATCAGCTACCCCTACCTGGACTGCTGGACTGAGACTGTCTGTCCATCCAGTACCGTATGCTGTCCTCCCACAATGAAGGATGCATCCTTATAGGCTGGATCAATGGCTACATGGGAGTCATTCTCAGCAATGATGGCAAGTTTCTCATAGCGAGCTGTGTTGGTCTCTTCATCATATACGTAGAAGGCACCGTCGACCGTGCGGTTCTCTTGCCCCAGGAGATATACCCCTTCAATCTGGTTGTAAATGATTCGTATCGTTACAATCATCCCAGGTACAAATGAGCCATCTTGCTCATATAAGGTACTGACCAGTGAGAAGGTATTTGAAGAGGGGTTGATGGAGGGTGAGATTGCCTTGAGCCTTGCCTGTGCTGTATGCTCTTTGCCCGATGCATCCGTTCTGCTCACCTGGATCTGCAGTTGTTCCTTCTTTGCTTGGATGATGTCAAAATAGTAGGAGGGAATCTGTACCTTTACACTCAAGGAATCAAGATCAGCTATCAGGGCTATCGGTTGCTGTGAGGAAGCAACATTCCCCTCTGATGCATACTTTTCAATGACTGTCCCGGATATCGGGGCCTTGATGGCGGTATTCTTCATCTGTAATTCTGATAGTTCCCACTGAGCCAGGGTCGCATCCCTGTTTGCCTTTGCTTCCTCATAGGCCTGCTCTGTGACTGCCTTTGCCTGAAAGAGTCTCTCAACACGTGTAAAGGTTGTTTGGGCTACTGCTTTTGCTGATGCTGCTTGGGCACGCTGTTGCTCATAGGGTTCACTGTCTATCTGTGCCAGTACTTGCTCTTTCTTAACATGGTCTCCCAGTTCAAAAGAGACCGTTTCCAGTTCTCCACTTACCAAGGGTAGGAGCGCAACCATATGGTCGCTTTGGACGTGCGCAGTAAGGGAGATGCTCTCTTGCAGTGTCCCATACTCCGCTTTTGCAGTGGTGACAGGAATCGGAGTAGGGGTTTTCTCTGCAAGGCTTTTGCTCGAGAACTGCATGATGCCGTAGGCGATCATGGCCGTACCGAGCAGGAGAATGAAATAGCGAAGAAAGACGAAGAACGATCGTTTTCCCAAGGTTTTTGCTCCTCTATGAATCTGAGCAAAACCTACCACAGCCATGAGCTGTAATCAATAGACATGCAATAGCCTCTGTATTAGGGCACCTCAGTACTTCCGTGAGAAATCCACCAGATTCTTCATCTTCCGGTCCCCTAGGTAGTGTTCCAGGTTCTCAAGGAATAGAGCAAAGACCTGGTGCGGGTCACTTTCTGAGAGCCCGCTTGCATGCGGGGTGATCAAGACATTGGGGATTGTCCACAGCGGACTCTCTTCCTCCAGTGGTTCTCTCTGGGTGACATCCAAGCCGGCCGCAGCGATATGGCCATCCTTCAAGAGTTCAACCAAGGCTTCCTCATCGACGAGCGAGCCACGGGCGACATTGATCAGGATGGAGCCTTGTTTCATGCTTTGGAGTCTCTCTCGATCCAGCAGATTCTCTGTATCGGGAGTTGCTGCAGCACAAACCGCTACATAGTCAGCCTGGGGGAGTACCTCATCCAGAGAGTCAGAGGTATAGATGGCATCGACATGTGAAGGAATCTCCATAGGAGTTCTCTTCACCACAATGACACGCATTTCATGGGCTTTTGCCCGCAATGCCAAATTTGTCCCAATATCTCCATAGCCAATGATAAGCAGTGTGCTGTCCCACAGGTCCTTTGTAGGCCAGTGGCTCTCCCAGTTCTTTTGCTTCATCTGCTCGTGATAGGTCAGTAGATTATGATTGAATGCAATAATCATACCCAGCACATGGTCGGCAATCTGCCTTCCGTAGGTTCCTTTCGCATTGGTGAGGATGATATCCTCATGGACGTACAGCGAAGTATCAACAAAGGGGGTGACCCCACTGCTCTGGGCTTGGAACCAGCGGAGGTTCTTGGCTTCCCTCAGGTCACGAGTTCTTGGAGTTCCCACCAGAATCTCTGCCTTGGCGAGTTGTTCTATGGTATAGTCTTTTCCTTCAACAACGGTCAGGGAGATCTGGGGGTAACGCTCCTTGAGCAGGGTGATCTCTGCTTCATTAGGGCAGAAATGGGTGCTGGTGAGAAAGAGTATTTCAATGGTTCTCATAACGTATCCTTGCAAACGGTATCAGTTACGATACAGTACCGGTCATAAGGATGGATTGCAAGCATCTTCTAGAAAAGAGAGGATGCGCTGTTGCGTTTTTCCTTGCATAGATTGACATCAGCCTCACTGATCATATCCTCAATACTGGTGCCTTTGTTCCAGACCTTGATTCCAATACTTACCGTAAAGCGTTGCTTACCAAGCTCTGGGATGATGATATTTCTCACCTCTTCCTGGATCATTCTCTTCACTCTCAGAGCCTGCATGCTCTCTGCTTGTGGTATGAGTACTGCAAACTCATCACCACCATAGCGGAAACAGAACTGCTCCTGATCCGATGCATAGAGAATGGCCTTGGCAACGGCAACCAATACCTTATCCCCAACAGGATGCCCATACTCATCATTGATATTCTTGAAGAGATCAATATCCATTAGGAGTACTGCATAGGGCCGTTTGAACCGGGTTGCTTGGGACTGGAACTGTCTCATCGCCTTGTTGAAGGCTCTCTTGTTGCCGAGTTTGGTCAGTTCATCAGTGTGCCCTTTCTCATGGGCAATAAGGATGATCGTCTCCAACGCAATACTTGTCAGTAAGGTGATCAATACAAAACTAATGATTAATATCTGAGCAATACGCTTGATGCGACCTTGAATGAAATCAGCAGAGTAATCGACGCCTACCAGACCCACCATTGTACCGTCACGAGCATCAATGATCGGGCTGTATCCGGTGAGAAAAGAGCCCCATGCAGGATCAGTTTCTACGTCGCTGGCCATGCTTTTTTGTTGGTGGTAGGCCAGAAGTTCAGTAGGATTCATGCCATCAGTACTGCCGAAGGGTGAGAAAAGTTCACTCTCTGGATCTTCTCCATCCAACACATAGCCACTGGTCTGGTCATCAATATAGCGTCCGGTGAAGATGAAATCAGCATCAGCCTTGCTTTTTATCGACCTCATCATACCGTTTAATTTCTGTTAGTAAGACCATAGCTCATCATCCTTGTTCAGGTTCTCGGTCTCAGAGAGCTTTTGGTACATGTCGATTTCCATCTCCAGGACAGAGGAGATGGTGTGTGCAATATCCACCGCTTTTGATTGTACTTCTTCAGTCAATATGGCTTTCGTGCGGCGTAAGAGATAGAAGGCAGGAAAAGACAATGAGACAGCAATGGTAAGCAAAAGGATGAGAAAGAGTGTATGTTTCCATGTCAGAATACGACCGGTTCTCATGCTTTTAATTACCTCATTAACATAGTAGAGAAAGATATAGGCATCCTTCCTACTTATATCGTATTGAATAGGTGATGTCACCCGTTGAACGAATGAAAACAATGAAAAAATTCGAAAGTTTTTCCTCTTGCCAGTGAGTGGGAACAGGCATACCATGACTCACGAGGAATAAAGTATGGAGATGACAAGAGAGGACGCAAGAGAATTGTTGTCCCGCCCGACCTATCGGCGGTTTCTAGGGGCGTATAGCTCAGCATTTGATCTGAATAGCACTTCACAAGAGCAGCTTCTGCAAGATTTTGTATCACTGGTAGCAGAGACGGAATATGAGCTGTTCCATGACTGGGAATCAACCTCATTACTTGCCCACGATATCCTGCAACCCATTTGCGTCGACTTTCTCCGAGAGAGAACCAGGGGTGCAAGAATTCTGGGGGAGAAAGTCTCCTCTCTCCTTTACCGGTCCCGTTTGCTGCAGAATGCCCTCAGTGAGTGGGCCAACGAGCAGTCTTTTTCCTTGGATGATGAAGCGCTAGCCATGTTTGCATGGTACTGCCACAGCAGATACCACGATTGGTTCATGGGTTTTGCACCGTATGAGCTCCATATGGATGGGTATGACTGGAGGGCAGAGATTGCCGTAAAGTGGGCTCACTTCCTTGAGTACTGCAACCGTGGTGGGCATTAGGAAACCCTATTAGCGAGAACGCTTGGTAATTGTAAGGGTGAGTGTCTCTTGTTCGAATACGCTGAGTTGTGATTCTTGTCCCACAACACATACTTCAGAGATTCCAATAGGAAGTGCTGAAGTATCGAGCTCTAAGGTATGTTCATCCAGGGTTACCCCTGATGTGGCCTCTGTTAGCTCTTCCCCATCCAAGAACCAACGGTAGGTGAGGGGAAGTTTCTCATCAGAAGAATTGACTACGGCAGAGAAACTCAACAAGGTTCCTTGTTCTACTTGCACGATAGAGCCGTCCACAACGGTTTCGGGAGTTACTTGTATCTGCAAAGTTACTGAGAGACCTTCAGAGATACCAAGACGTGCATCCCCATGCTCCCCAAGTTGCATGAGAAGATCACTGCAAGAGGAAAGGAAGAGCAGTGCCAAGCTTATAAGAATGCCCACAACCAAGCGTCTACTGTTTTTCATGCTTTCCATTATCTGGCAACGGCACCTTATCCCTCAGCTTGGCTATTGAAGGTACTTATGATCAATTGAACAACCCCCTTGTTACCGTCAAAGTTATGGACGAGAGTGGAGCTGCCGTATCCATGACAACACACGCTGTTCCCTTCAATGGGCTTGATGAACTAAATATTTCATTGCCAGCCGGTTGGTATCAGGCGCATATGCAGCTGAAGGATGGGATGAGTATCCAAGATGTGCAAGCGTTCTATCCCCATATTGTTGAAGGAAAGGTGACCACTCAGTCAGTGCTCTTTGAGGTCGGTTCTTACAATGTTGGGGATATCGGCCCCGCTGGTGGTCTGGTCTTTCATGCGTTCAGTGACTCAGAAGAGCTGGACGCTGTGGGCACAAACAATGCAACCATTCATGGACCGATCAGGTCCACCATTGACGGCTACTCCGGTATGAAGTTCTTTGACTCAGGGTCATATCTGGAATTATCTCAGGATCTTGCCATCATTCCCAATGTATTTGAGGCAAAGGTCTATGTGTATAGCGATCATCTTGCTACTGACAGGGTAGGGATTATTGCAGGGAACTTTGATGGGACTACTGGAGCTAATAATACCCATACCATGGGATGGGAAGTGTATACCAATGGGAATCCCCGGATCTGGTGGGATGGGGGTACCCGTGACATTGTCTACAACTATGACGTTCGTAAGGATCAGTGGATTCATTTGAAATGGGTCCGTGATGAGAGTGCTGGTAAAATCCGTCTCTTTGTTGATGACGGGGATGCCGACGGAAAGGGAGACGATGTATTTGAGGTAACTTCCTGGGTGCGAAATTCATCTAGTGTTGGTACTCCAGGAGCTGGGAATGATGTATATCTTAATGCCACTGGGAGAAAGCTTCGAATCGGGAGCGACTATCCCAATACCCGTCAAGCCTTCAAGGGCTATATAGCTGATGTGAAGATTCATGATGATCAAGAGAATCTTGTGTTGCAATATCCGATGAAACGGTATCTGGAAGCAGCTCCTGATGACTTGCGTATGCTCAGCGACGGAACCGTTACCTCTGATAGCTCTCTTCCTGACTATGAGACATCAACCAGCCAATTCCCCTTTGGCAGCTATGGAGCTGCAGAGACCTATCAGAACTTAGGCGCTGGTAAGCTCTCCACAGAGAACTTGGTTGCTATTGGTGGAGCCACTGATGAGTATGCTCCTCGTCTTGCATCTGTCCTTGTACACAATGGGTATGATGACTGGTTCCTTCCCAGTTTGAAAGAGATAGAGCAGATGGTGAAGGTTTTACACAACCAATACAATCCTCTCTCTACTTTCCAGGAAGATTCCTTATATTGGACCTCTACACAATTCAATGCTACCGCAGCGTACATTCAAAAATTCTCTCCCACATTCGTTTATTCTACATTTGTGAGCAGTACTACCCCGTGGTGTGTCCGGCCAGCCCGTTTCTTGTAGAAGCCGGAAGATTTTGGAAGCGGAGTTTAAATGATTTGAAAGTAGGTCGACATGTCGACTAACTTTCAGATGTACTCCATTTTCTCATTATTCCGATTGCTCCTATGCTCATTATTGCTAAGGTGAAAGCGCTCCATTTCTGCTATGGATGGAGAGTTCGTTTTGCAGAATTCTTGCCCTCCTTTGATACTCTTTTTGTGTGTTTATGAGACAAATTTATGTATGGATGATCCCAGAAAAGTTTGCTTAAAGCTATATGTGAGGTAAAAACCGACAGAAGTACAAAACTGATGGATTACCAGTATTTATATTTCAATGTTGATGATTTAATCAAATATATACATAGTAATATGCTTTTTATCACAATAAAACAACTCATTTTTTTTATGGAAACGTCGTTTTTAGGCCCGTGTGGTTGAATAATCGGGCCATACATGCAATGATTAGGTATAACCTTATCCATAGGGAGAAAATATGAGTAAATTTGAAACATTGCTAAAAGAAAAGATGAGTGAAGAGAGTTTCCAGAAGCTTGCAGCCTTGAAAAATGAAAAGGTGATGGACTTCGTTGGAACCTTCGCTGAGCACTGTGATCCCAAATCCATCTATGTATGTGATGACAGTGAAAAAGACACCCAGTATGTAAGAGAACAGGCCTTGGCTAAAGGCGAGGAGCACACTCTTGCAAACTCCAAGCAGACCATCCACTGGGACGGTTATGGCGACCAGGCTCGCGACAAGAAGAACACCCGTTTCATGGTCTACAAAGAGAACATGGATAAGATGGCTTCCCTCAACTCCGTCGAGTATGAAGAAGGCCTCAGTGAGATCATGGGCATTGCCAAGGGCATCATGAAGGGCAAGGACGCAGTTGTGTTGTTCTACTCTGAAGGTCCTACCCAGAGCCCGTTCACCATTCCTTGTGTGCAGTTCACCGATAGCTGGTACGTTGCTCACTCCGAGAACATCCTGTACCGCACTGCATACAGCCACTTCCTCAACATGAAGGACGATGAGAAGGATGATTTCTTCCGTTTCATCCACTCAGCTGGTGAGCTTGATGAGAATGGTTGTACTGTGAACCTCAAGAATCGCAGAATCTACATGGATACCCAGAACAACATCGTATACTCCATGAACGACCAGTATGCTGGTAACTCCGTTGGTTTGAAGAAGCACTCCATGCGTCTTGCTATCAATAAGAGCGGCCAGGAAGGTTGGCTCTGTGAGCACATGTTTGTCATGGCTGCAGTTGACAAGAAGAAAGATCGCAAGACTTACTTCTGTGGTGCATACCCATCCGCTTGTGGTAAGACCTCCACTGCCATGATCCCCGGCGAGCAGATCGTTGGTGATGACATTGCATATTTCAGAAACATCAACGGCGAGTTCCGCGCGGTTAACGTCGAGTTTGGTATGTTCGGTATCATCAAAGACGTCAATGAGCAGGATGACCCCGTTATTTTCAAGAATCTGATGATCGACCAGGAAGTTATCTTCTCCAACGTTCTTCGTGGTAAGGACAACAAGCCTTACTGGCTTGGTATGGGTGTTGATGCTCCCGAGGAAGGCCGCAACCACTTTGGTGAATGGAAGAAGGGCGTGAAGGATGCAAATGGCAACGAAGTTGGCGTTGCTCATGGTAACGCACGTTACACCATGCGTCTGGACTACCTGGACAACATCGACAAGGCTGGTTTTGAAGCCAAGGACGGTGTCAAGGTTGAAGGTGTTCTCTACGGTGGACGAGACAGTGACATCACCGTTCCTGTTGAAGAGTCCCCGAACTGGAAGGATGGTATCTTGCTGAAGGCAGCTACCCTCGAGAGTGAGACCACCAGTGCAACCCTCGGTCAGGAAGGTGTTCGTACCCCCAGCCCGATGGCAAACATGGACTTTGTCTCCTATCCTCTCGGCACCTACACCATGAACAATATCAAGTTCGGTGAGAGTGTGAAGGATGTTCCCAAGGTATTCAGCAACAACTACTTTATGCGTGGTGAGGACGGCAAGTTCATGACCAGCAAGCTCGCCAAGAAGGTTTGGCTGCACTGGGCAGAAGGCCGTATCCATGGTGAATATGAAGCATTGGATACTCCTACCGGTAAGATCCCCCTATACGAGGACTTGAAGGCACTCTTCAAGGAACACCTCGATGAGGATTTCTCCAAGGAGAAGTATGACTACCTCTTTACTTTCCGCTGCACCAAGTGGGTTGATAAGCTCGAGAGGACCAAGGCTTACTACAAGAAGATGGATCCGAACACTCCTCAGGAGATCTTCGATTACTGGGATGCAGCAATCGCAAAGATCAACAAGGCCAAGGAGCAGTATGGTGATCTGATTCTTCCCGGCGCTTTCAAGGGTTAATCACTCTGTAGTTCGGGTTGAAAATACCTAAATCATATATGGCACGTATGGAATTCCATGCGTGCCATATTTCTGCTATTCAGTCATGATCGATTCAATGATGGCCGATGCCAACGCTTCTCCTCTATCGAACCACTCGACTTCTACCTGCAACATTACATTCTCCTTGGTGATCTTTACAATCATGGCACCATGGATAGCTTCCTCCCCATAGGGATAGTCATAGGTGTAAGTGATTACATAGAAGCGGTTCTCGTAGTCGATCTCATTCCTATGGACTTCGCGGTTCTTGAGACTGGTATTGTTCTGAAGCTGTTGTTCTATGTCCCTCTTTGATTGGAGCAAATAGTTCTGTCTTGAGATAGTTGAAGCGAGAAGAGCCTTACGCCCTTCTATGGATGATACCTTGCAGTAATACCCTTTCGATTGTAGCGTCTCCGTGGAAGTCTTGATGGTATGAACCTTCTTGCCTCCCTGACCTGGAAGATACACTGAGCTGCTTCTCCAGTCAGGCTCATCTTCCCAGAGGAAGGTTTCAGAGGAGCCGAAGAGAGGGTAGGAGTACAATGCGGTAGTTTCCTCTTCTCTTGCTGGATTGTTTTGTATCTCCTTGGGTTTCAGAGAATCCATAAAGGAGATACCTGAAGCGAGGAATTGCTCTAAGACTGGTTTCCACTTAGTCTGTTCATCATATGTGTATCTTGTGGTTATGGAGATAAGGGTATCTCCGGCATGGATGATGTACACCTCTGCATGAATTCCTGTGAGTGTTTCATAGCCATACTTCCATGCGAACATTCCATCGATCTCCGTTGTTGAGAGGTCATACCATGTCCTCACTACCTCAGACCTCCTGATTGCATTCTCAAACACCTTTGAGGCTTCCAAAAGCTCTTCCTCACTGAAGGCAAGAGTCTGGGAGCGGAATGTTGCATTATCACGCTCTTGGCTTAGTCGTTCAGCTTTCAGGGTGATGGTGTTATTCGCAGAATTGGCCGATTTTAATCGCTTTGTGTTCAAACCCTTGGGTTGCAGCGTATAGGTATAGGTCCCTCCTGGTTGTGCCTGGAGAGAGAAGGCTGTTTTCAAGTCTGCTACCTGTACCTCCATGGAATCGGGGACGGTGAAGGTGAAATGACGGGTAGTGACAGCCTGTCCTGCAAAGAGTGCAGAAGTGGCAACGAGGAGTAGCATGATGAGCAGTGGGAGGTGTTTGTGATTTTTCATACGCTTGAATCCTGTTCTCCTTATTTCTTAGGTGAACCTTTCTCTGCAAGCAGTACTGAGATGCTTCTCGGTTATTCCCAGTATAGCACAAGGTTAACGGCATTGGGTGTGATAGAATATGGCTATGAAGATGCTTGCCTTTTCTCTGATGATAGCCAGTCTGCTATTCAGTTCATGTGATGTTGAGCATATGGTACCAGTGAGCGAGGAAATGAGAGAAAGGGCGTATGAGATATCCTTCCAATATATTGGGATGCCGTACGTGTGGGGAGGGGCAAGCCACTACAGCGATACTGGCGGTGGCGTGGACTGTTCTGGGTTGGTAATTGAGATATATGACGAGGTAGCAGAGTACTTCTCAGTGCGGCTACCATTTAGCGATGCCACTGCCAGTGCGATGGCGAATCAGTACACCCTTTCCTTGCTTGAGCCCGAGAAGGGCGATCTTATTTTTATGGGCGAGGATGGGGTAGTGAGCCATGTTGCGCTTTGCCATGCAGTGGATGAGGATGAAATCATCTTCATCGATGCCTATTCAGTAACAGGTGAGGTAGGGATACGCTCATACTCCCTTGATGATCCAAGGATTATTTCATTTGGGAGAATGTTGGTCATTAGTGATTAGTGATGATCAATCCTCAGTCCATGGTTCCTTGTTGTGAATCTCATCAATGATGAAACGCACTCCTTGGTTATCAGGGGGATTGCGACGCAATATCTTGCATGCAAGTTCTTCTGCTTCTGCAAACCGACCCAATCTCCAGAGCAATATACAGTAGCCTTGTAATGCTCTTAGGTAGGGGCGGTTCTCCAGACATGACCAGAGCGTTATACCGTCAAAATCGGGGGGTAGCTTCTTCTCTGCAATAGCAATGGCAGCACGATAACAGTTCTCTGCATTTCTATAGAAAAACTTGCTGGAAACATAGGGATTTGCGATGTGTGCCAAGGCATCGATACATTGGGGGAACTCCTCCCAGAGTTTGGTTAGGATGTCATACCGTCTCGATGGATCTATGCTGTCTGCAGCTTCAAAGACAGGGTCGCTGTCACGACCATAAAAACCGTATCCTGTGTAATCATGAAACTCGATGGAAGGTCTCTTTCCGCCTTTCAGACATGCACCTAGAAGGCCCTTCAGTTCGCTCCTCTCATAGTACTCAGTGGTGGAGTGGCTCTCGCCCTCATCATAGTCATGACCTTCAATCTCGAGGGAATCGAGGGAGAATGCATTGCTCTGCACTTCTCCACTGATGTAGGTAGTCTGGTTAAACTGCCACCGTTTTGATTCAAGGAATACCACTGTGTCAAGTATTGCTACCTTATAAGCTCTTGTCTTGACGGAAACAATTTCCTTGGTATCAAGGTCTCTTGCCCGAAATCCTGATGAAAGGATTTTAAGTACGAGTAAATTACGGGTGGTTGTGTCCATACATTTTTCCTTCTCTTGGTGATTGCCATAAAAGGTTGGTTTTCAATGACAACCAACTTTTAAAATGGTAGACTTTTTCCATGCATAACACAACCACAGATACACCAATATATAGAAATTGGGTTTCCCTCAAACTGGTCATTGTCCCTGGGATTTTGGCATTGGGGACTGCCGTCCTTACTGCCTTCTATTCCTGGATCATGATATTTCCGGTAATTTTTCTCTTGATGATGCTCTATTTTTTCTATGCAAGGCATCTATTCTCCCCACAGGGAAAAGATATGCAGGCAGAACTACATTCCATGCTTATTGAAGAGATAGCGTGGAATGGCAAGGGCAAGGCCCTTGATATCGGCTGCGGTAATGGAGCCCTGGCTATCCGTTTAGCAAAGAAGTATCCCGAGGCACACATAACAGGAATTGAGTTTAGAAGGTTCTCTGAGGCCATCTGCAGGCAGAATGCTGAGATCGAAGGGGTGTCTGTAAGAGTCTCTTTCAAGGAAGGAAGTATTGTAGAGCTGCCCTTTGAAGACGATGAATTCGATCTGGTGGTGAGCAACCTTACATTCCATGAAGTGATGGAACTGAGGGATAGGAGAGAACTCATGGAGGAAGCCTTCCGTGTTCTTAGGCATGGGGGAGTATTTGTATTCCAAGACCTGTTCCTGACCAAGAAGATGTTCGGCAATCTTGATCCCATGCTGAAAAAGCTCTCCAGTTGGGGTGCACGATCAGTGGAGTTCATCAATCTCGGTGAGTCAGAGCGAATCCCGAGTATTCTCAGGACTCCTTTCATGGTAGGGACGATTGGGATCATCAAGGGGAAAGTGTAAGCAAAGAACCTCATATTATTATCATACTAGCGGCATATGTGTAGAATTTTGTTGACAACCACCCCTGTCATAGGTCACTTTTAATACATTCGTATTAATACATTAGTAAGGATGTGTGTAATGAAAAAAACATTAATGTTGGTTGTTTCTCTGGTTCTGCTTCTAGGTATGTTCACCGGTTGTGATATGGCTATGGATACCTCTGCTCTCTCGAGTCGTGGGGTAAAAATGGATAGTCCCCTTGATTCTGAACGTGCACTGAAGAATACCAAGCCGGTCTCTTTTACTGCCTCTGTCCAACTCTTCCAGGATTTCACTTCAGTAGTGACACTGGATATGGGTAACAGTAATCACCACAAGACCATTGAAGAGACACTCTACAGCTATATGGATCTCGGCCCGTATGGCCAGTATGGTGGCATGGTTTCTTCTGATTGGGACCTCTTGGACGGAAAGTTGGTTGTCATGAGTAATGTGACCAACTACAACCTTGATGAGGCTACCACTGAGATTGGGGGATCGAATCACAGTGTGATCAACATTGTTGATCCTGCAACCGGTGAAGTAGTCGCTACCCTCGATGCCAACGGAACGGTAAACGGTTCTCTCTTTGGTGCTGAGATTGCCATGAACTGGGTCATGAAAGAGAACAGTGCAGGAGTGAATGCAAGAGGAAAGGTTGATGGTATTTTCACCTGGTACGTGATCGATCCCAATACAGGGGCTCCCAATCCAAACTATATTCCCAATGGTAATTTTGTACTTTCAGGAACCTATAAGTAGATACGGTTTTTGTAACCGATTAGTTTAAAACTCTTCACACCTGCATCTGATTTCTTCAGCTGCAGGTATTTTGCATGGTCTGATGTTTTCATATCTCCATAAGAGTTTTCTAAAGAAGTCCAATTATCGGATAGTACCGGATAAAAGTTATTATATCGGATAATAACCGATACTATCCGATACAGAGGCTTACGATTCACTATGACGCTATCGAGGCGAAGATTCTGGAGTTCCAGGAACGATCATTACGCCTGCATCCATCGTTTGCTTTGCTGAGATTCTGTATTGCATAAAAATTACTGGGTCTCTAGATTAACAAATATTAAAATGTGTATAGATACTTAATTATAACTTAAGATATACGTGCTGAAGCATTGTTTGCTGTTTTTTTAACTGTGTGCATCATGGAGTTCATCGTTGCTGACCGTATCTTGGTACGGAGTAAATTTTCAGTTGATGAGGCATTCAATGAAGTGGACTACAAGTGTAGCAAAGCTAGAGCCTAGAAGTCCTAAAAAACTATATTGTAATATATTAGATATCGATATACCGCCATAAAATATAAGAAATCTTCTACATTTTCTGATTTGTCTGGATTCCTTGCATATCGCTAAGGATGGGTTTTTGCGTCTTTATACAAGTAAAATTTATAGGAGTTTGTATGAATACTATTGGTAAATGGATAGGAATTCTTGGACTGTTATTGATACTCATAGTTGCAAGTTGTGACATAGGTATGACAGGTTTAGATACACAGGATGTCGGTACCCTATCATTGCAGGTAAAACAAGGTGGGGATTTCGTAGAGAAGACTTTGGTTCCCAGTATCTCCATGGATATTGTGGAGTGGGAGATTACCGGCTCTGGTCCTGATCAGAGGACGTATGGGCCTCAGACCTTTGCATTCAATGCCTCTATTACCATCCCTGACCTCTATAAGGGTTCCTGGGATATTACGGTAGAGGGATTGAATGCATCAGGAGATGTAATCGGACGTGGGTCGAAGAGCTTGGTGATCACCGCAGCTCAGACAACCAATGAAACAATCACTGTAGTACCTCTAAGCGGTAATGGAACACTGAGCTTGAGTGTTTCTTGGCCTACAAGTCTCTTTGACAATGACGTGTTTGAGGTAACACTGACCGATAAGGATGGAGTAGAACACGAATTGTCTCCAACCTTGGATTATACAAACGGGACGGGGTCCTATAGTGGAACATGGGCAGCCGGCTACTATGATCTGATTGTACAGTTGCTTGATGGGACCACTTCAGTATGGGGTACCTACGAATCTGTTCGTATTGTAAAGGAGAGGCTACAGAGGGAACCCTCATCTTGACTGAGGAGATGTTGAATATCAGCAATAGTGGGGCATTGAACCTTGATATTGTCGAAGACATGCAGAACCCCTTTCTCGTAAGTCTCTCTGGGGTCTCGGGTGAATTGACTGCCGGTACATCCATGCAAGTAAGTAGTACGGTAGAGCCTGCCAGTGAGACATACAGTTACGTATGGTTTCTCAATGGTGTCATGATACCGGGTGAAACCCTCTCAACAATAACCTTTGGCGATACGCTAGCAATCGGCCACTATAATTTGGCATTGCGAGTAAGTGATGGAACGGTCATATCTTCTACAGTACATTATTTCAGTGTAGTGCCTCCCGTGAATGTAGTGATTGATCCTGATTACAACTTCACTCCGGATGAAACTGATAGCACACCGTTTACTGTGGTTTCTACTGTTCCTTCCAATGGGGCTCAGGATGTACCGGTTGGTACTTCTATCACTGTGTACTTTGATGATTTGATCAACCCAATAAGTTTGAATGATGTCTCCATGTCTGTAACTGTTGCTGACCAGGTTGTGTCCGGTACCTTTGCGCTGGAACGTTCGGCCAACGATCTCTATGCGGTACTCCACTTCACCCCGTCACAACCGTTTGCGGATAATGTGGATGTCATGGTTACACTGACCAGTGTGAATGGTTTGCTGGACAAGGGTGGTAATACCCTGGCGAATGAGCTTATCTTCACATTCCATACCGCTGCAGCCTATGTGGGTGATGCTACAAATTTGGGCTTTGAAAGCGGGCTGAATGGGTGGAATATCACTGGTAATGGAGAAATAGTGTCTCTTCCCTTTGCTTCTGTGTTGTCTTTGGAGGGAGTGAAGGCAGCCATGATCACAACTGATTGTTCGCTTGCCTATGGTCTAGATGGGACTCCATTGAATGATGCAACCTCTCTACTGAGTAGTGGAAGTCTTGAGGTTCCGAGCGTGGCAACGCTGTGTTCCTTCGATTACTACTTCCTCTCCGCTGAGTTCACAGAGTGGATCGGGTCCGAATTTGATGATACGTTGACGATGACCTTCTCTGGGCCAAACGGTACCATCATAGAGACGATTGAGACGGTCAATTCGTATCAAGCAAGTGAATGTACAGTATTGACGAGTGATCTCGATAGCGACCTCTTCCATACTGGAGCAAAGACGAAACAAGTAGATATTTCTGGCCTGGGAAGTCCGATCACCATTAGTTTTGCTATTTCGGATGTCGGTGATCAGGTGTTAATTTCTGCTTTCTTGGTGGACAATTTCCGATTTGAGTAGTTTTTTACAAAGAGGATAGGACGAAGCACAAGAATATCTGTCAATCTACTGATGGTTCTATCTGTACTTGGGAGAGGAGGGGATTCCCTCCTCTCCTTCTTGGTAGAAAGACGTTTATGCTATTACTCAAATGAAACAGTCAGCTCTTTTTTCTTCAACATACAATCTGTGAGATAGAGATTGATGATATTCTGATAAGGAATACCCTTCTTCTCTGCCATGTCCTTGAAATAGGCAACTGTTGCAGAGTCTAGTCGAATGGGTACTTGTTGGGTAGTTTTGGGATATAGGGATTCTTACCAGCATTTGAGAAATCATATTCGTTGATAATTGTAACATCCATTATATAAGTCATAATCATGTAAGCCTATAAATTCTAGGATGCACGTTGATTCCTGACGTTTTTGACCTGTCAAAGTCAATAAGTTCCTTCTCTTAGGGGAATGAAAAAAGAG
>NZ_JAEKNT010000174.1 GCF_016406725.1 Sphaerochaeta sp. S2
GTCCTGAGGTAACGGAAGGGATTTTGTCACATGAGCACAGGAAGGGGATTTCTTACCTGTCTTTGTGGTATAGTCCAGGCTACAAGAAAACAAGAGGGGTTGGTTCTTCTGTTTTAGACGACTAGTGAACCAACCCCCACCCAATTACAGGTGGTTACAGTATGGTATAGGATGCGCATGCAAGGCAAGTGGTACAGCATTCGCTTTCTTGACAGCGTAGGTTGCACTCGTCATGATGAAACAATCATGAAGTTCCCTCTTCCAAGAAAACGAAAGAAGCCACCTACGCTGGTGGATGGCCAAAAAGAGAAACCTAGACAAAAACTCGAGACATTGAAAGCCGGTAAGCTTGCTACCCTTGCCCTGGCCTTCACCAAGACTCTTGTTGATCTCTATGGCCCAAGGGTAGCTGGTAGTGATGCAGGTCATAGTGCCGCTGAAGCAATTGAGGATGCGTATAAACATTTCTGTGATGAAACAACCAAGACCAAATTCCCTCTCGATACGAAGGCTCATAGTCAACCTTTCACGATTATGATCATCCTCTATCCTCTTTTGGTGGTCCTTATGTTGATTGGACTGCCCTGGATTTCCCTCTTGCTTTTTATCGGTTTTTGCTATTATGTCGCTAGGGAACTCTATTTCTACCGACCTTTTGCCCGTAAAAATCGTTGCAACGCAGAAGGGGTGAATGTCCATGGAGTCCTGGAACCAAAGGAAGAGGTACAACACACACTTATTTTCAGTTCACATCATGACAGCGCTCCTCTACAACGATACAACCAGCTTGATTGGTTCTCCTACGTAAAAAATGTACTCTTCCCGGTTGGCCTATTCATTGCTTGCGGAGTGCTGGCCTTGGTTCAGATCTTTTCAGAGCTTCTTGCAAGTGCTTTGTTTTTGCCGAATATTCCTTCCATTGCACAACTCATTCTCCTTATCCTTTTTCTGGGAGCTACCCCCCTGTTGTTTCCCCTGCGGTCCATGTATGAGAAGGAGGGATCTCCTGGAGCTGGGGACAATCTTGTTTCAGTAGGGATGACAGTACAGCTTGCCAGGTATTTCCATTGGAGGAAGGATTGTGGGAAGCCTCTAAGGAATACCCGACTGATCTTCTGCTCCTTTGACGGGGAGGAAGCAGCACTGCAGGGATCAAGGCATTGGTATGCATCAATGGCTGACTCATTGATTGATCCTATCGCATTGAACTTTGATTCCGTCTACTACAGTGACCAGATTACCTTCCTTGAGAAGGATGTGAATGGAACCCAACAGCTTGATGCTTCCTTGGCAAGGCGCTGTACGGAAATTGCACACTCTATGGGGTATGAATCCAGAAGTGAAGCAATTCCACGCCTGTGGGGCGGCACCGATGCTGCTGAAGCGAGCAGGTGTGGTATTTCAGCCACTACCCTGACCGCAGTTGCTTGGGATGACCGTAGCAAACCATCGGTACAGCATACCCGCAATGACGTAGTGGAAGCGATAGAACCGAGTGCCCTGGAAAGAGCGCTCTCCATTGCCATCAAACTCACTGATATGGTTGATGGGAAACGATTATGGGAAGAGAGTAAGGAAGAAGAGGAGGAACCCCAAACTGAGGTATCCTTGATCTTCTCAAAGCTTACAAATCGGTAAGAGAGACCTCACATTGTCCGCCTGAGAGTTCAGTAATTCTGGAAGATAATTGCTCAGCATTGGTACTCGGAAGTGTCCCTATGATGGATACATCCGTTG
>NZ_JAEKNT010000175.1 GCF_016406725.1 Sphaerochaeta sp. S2
AACCAGGCTTGATCAAAATGAATGGGAAGCAGTTAAGCGACACCCTGAGATTGGGTATCGAATTCTTTCTGCTTCTGCAGAGTATAGTGACCTATCCTTGTCGGTACTGGAACATCATGAAATGTGGAACGGTGGTGGTTATCCAAGGGGCCTGAAAGGTGAAGCTATCAGCTTACCTGCGCGTATTATCAGTGTTGCAGACAGCTATGATGCAATGACCAGTGAACGGTCATACAAGAAACCGTTGCCACAGGAAGTGGCCGTAGCAGAGATTAAGCGCTGCAGCGGCACCATGTACGACCCTTCAGTGGTTTCTGTATTTCTTTCCTCTATCAGTCATTTCTCCGTACAGGATGAAGAGACCAAAGAGGAAAATGTAATATTTTCATAGTTGGAATAATATTTTAAAATTATAATACAAACTACATGTTCGGCTTTATCGATTTCTTGGTCAATGATCCGGAAGCTGCTTTGCTTCTGGGAAGTGACCGTGGATCCCCAGCTTCAGCATCTGCTCGTGCAGCTGGTTCAGCTTCCCCTGCAGATCAGAAGGTCTTGAACTACATGCAGGTTGCTGGTCCTCACTCCTCAGCAGAGACAGACCATGTACCCAATGACACTGAGTTCAATAGCACACTCTTCCTGATTTATCAGAGAGTTGCTTTTGGCGAAATCTCAGCTGCCGAGGGTGGCAAGCAGATTCATGACCTGTTGGTCCGCCTGATCAACAAGTAATCGTATAATTTTACAAAGAGGGGAGGGACGATTCGGTCTCTCTCCTTTTTTCTGCAATTTTTGCAAACATAATCACCATTGGTCGACCTTTTTTAGCTGACGTGTGGGAGGAAATAGGGTATATATGTGTTTATGACTCCCCTCGACCAGAGAACCAAACGTTTCATCAGAAACTTGAAAGCTACCAGAATAATCTCAGCATTGCTTGCCGTAGAACAGTTGATCTATGGATTATTCCTGATACAGCCAGGTACTCCTGTCAGAGCCCAATATTTCCTCAGTGCCTTTCTTATTTCATTTCTTTGTCTCATCAGCCTTGTGATAAGCAAGCCTAAAGAAACCATCTCTGGACTGGGTTATCCATTCTTTGAAATGCTGCCCCTTGCACTTGGGATGTTTATTGCTCTCAATAGGATGTTTGCAAATAAAGGAATTCTCTTGAATATCCCCACACTTTATCTAGCATTCATCTACGGGGGAGCTGTTTTCTTTCTTTTGGATTATGTCCAGTCTGGTATTCTCTATGGTACGTTCACCATTGCATCGATCGTTATGGTGAACTCGCATGCACTACTTGCAAACAATGTTCCTTTTCGTACGGATTTTGTGATAAACAATGGTATAGCTTGGACTGTTTCGGCGCTTAACTATCGTTATTACAGACAGGAACAAAAGCATATCAGTCTTATCGAGGAACAGAACCAACAACTGCGTATGCTCAGTGAACAGGATACACTGACCGGTTTGCTCAACAGGCGTAAAATAGACAGCATTATCTCAGAACTATTGCAAAACAAGCAAGGAGGTTCTGCAGTATCGGCACTTATCCTCTTTGATCTGGATCACTTCAAACTGGTCAACGATACCTTTGGCCATCAACGAGGGGATCTTCTGCTGAAAGAAATCTCTGCTCTGGTAAAAGATCAACTACTGGAAGATGAATCACTTGCCCGTTGGGGAGGGGAGGAATTCCTCATTCTTACCAAACGTGACGGAGGGACACTCGCAGAAACATTACGAGAGAACATTGAGAACCACGTATTTGAACAGGTAGGAAAGATTACCGCCAGTTTTGGGGTTTCCCCCGTACGCCCTGATGATTCCGAGGTCAAGATCTTCCGTCAGGTTGATAAAGCCCTCTATCGTGCCAAGGAGATGGGGAGAAACCGTGTGGAACTGTTTAGGAACAGTTGAACGTATACGAGTTACAGGTCCTATTGATTATCTGGTAGCGTTTTCTCTCTTCCAAGAATGCAAGCACAGCTTCCTTCAGCATCTTCTCTCCATAGGGAGAAAATTCTCGTTTGCTTGGAGAATGTCTTTCTCTCTCCATTACCAGCATTCTCAGAGGATGATGTTCATCCCTTGCCTGTATCTTGGGAAAATTGACTTGGATTATCCCGAGTGACAAGTCCTTAGGTCCGAATAGGTTGATGGTTGCATGAAATGGATCAAATCCTGCCATGCCGGTAGAAAAAGTGAGCTGAGCTATGGTGATCTCAGCAGTATAGGTTACATCCTCAACAAAGTATGTCTCGGTGATCTGATAGCCTGTGTGTTTGTACACGGGTGTGTATTGCATATTATGCTCCTTGTGTGATGATTTACTTGTCGATAAGCACTTTTTCATCAAGTCATACACTGCCTCCTGTTTCTTAGGAGGCCTTTTGCAAGGAACATGGTTCTGTACATACAACATTGAAGGGCTCCTTTTAGCGATTTGTTTTTGGACGCTGCAAGTTGGGGATAAATCACGTCTCTATCGTTATTCTATATGGGTAAGTCGACAAAAACAATTATAATTTCTTGTCTTTACCATATCATTCTTGAATACAAGTGAACGGTTTGTTTCTTTGAGATTGGTTCTGTTATCGAAAGAACAGAAAAAATAATCAAGACATAACTTTGAGAGACAAAATACTACTGAAAGTTATATACGAAATTAGTTGACCGGTTTATAAAACCGGTTTAGTATAGGGGTGTACCAAAGAAAAATGATGGGAGAAATCTTTCTCCCAAATATTTACGGTAACACCAAAGGAGAATGAATCAATGAAAAAACATCTGTTTATTGCCTTTTTGATTGTCATGATGGCAATGGGGTCGGTTGTATTTGCAGCCGGTGCCGAGGAAGCCGCTCCCGCCAAGGAAGTGTATTTCCTGAATTTCAAGCCAGAGATTGCTGACGTCTACGAATCCAAGATTGCTCCTGCTTTTGAAGAGGAGACTGGAATCAAGCTGAAGGTCGTTACCGCTGCAAGTGGTACCTACGCACAGACGCTCAAGAGTGAAATTGCAAAAAGCAATCCTCCGGTAATCTTCCAGACCAATGGACCTGTAGGATTGAAAGAGAGCAAGAGTTATACCGCTGACCTGAGAAACACTGATTTCTACAGCATCCTCAGTGACAAGTCAATGGCCCTCACTGATGGTGAGAAAGTTCTGGCTATCCCGTATGCTGTTGAAGGCTATGGTATCATTTACAATGATGCAATCATGAGAAAATACTTTGCCCTGTCTGGCAAGGCTGTATCCATCTCCAGTGCAGATGAGATCAATAACTTTGCAACCCTCAAGGCAGTAGTTGAGGATATGACCAAGCACAAGGATGCCTTGGGTATCAAGGGTGTTTTCGCTTCCACCAGTCTGTCTGCAGGTAATCAGTGGAGATGGCAGACCCACTTGGTCAATGTTCCTCTCCATTTTGAGATGGTCGCAAGAGATATTCCTGCTGGATCGAGCGTCCCTGAACTTGAATTCACCTACAGTGAAAACATGAAGAATATCTGGGATCTCTATTTGAACAACAGCACCACTGCTCCTGGCCTTCTTGGAAGCAAGAGTGTTGATGATTCAATGGCAGAGTTTGCACTTGGCCAGGCTGCCATGGTACAGAACGGCAACTGGGGTGCCAGTCAGATTCTTGGTGTCAAGGGTAACAAGGTTGCTGATTCCGACATCAAGTTCCTGCCCATCTACACCGGGATTGAAGGTGAGGAGAATGCAGGCCTGAACGTTGGAACAGAGAACTATCTCTGCATCAACAGCAATGTAAGTGCAGAACAACAGGAAATGGCTGACCAGTTCCTCGCATGGCTCTTTGCCAGCGAAACAGGCAAGCAGTTCGTAAAGAACGACCTAATGTTCATCACTCCTTTCAACTCCTTCAAGGATAGCGAGCTTCCCACCGATCCATTGGCCAAGGAAGTCATCCGCTGGATGAACAAGCCTGGTGTCAACTCTGTTCCTTGGGCATTCTCCATCATCCCCAGTGAAGAGTGGAAGAACAAGTTTGGCGCTGCTCTTGCTGAGTACAGCGTTGGCAGGATGAATTGGAACGAGGTTGAGAAGGTTGCTGTCGATGCTTGGAAGACCGAGTACGACTTGACCAACTAATCTTCGTAGAAAACATGTTAGGATGAACCGCCTACCTTCATTGGAAGGCAAGGCGGTTTATCTGTTTTACAAGGGAGTCCCTCATGCAAAAGTCCATACAGAAATATTTTGCTTTATTTGCGCTTCCAGGTCTGATCTGCTTCGCTATTGCGTTTCTGATCCCAATGGTTATGGGGGTGGTTCTTTCCTTTTTCAAGTTCAGTACCGTAACGGATGCAACATTCAATGGCTTGGAGAACTACCGGAACATTTTCATTGATAAGGAGTTCATCAGCGCGCTATGGTTCACGGTCCGTTTTACGGTGGTTTCAGTCATTACCATCAACCTTGGGGCGTTTGCACTAGCGATGCTGCTTACCAGAGGTATCAAGGGAACAAACCTTTTCAGAACGGTATTCTTTATGCCTAACCTGATCGGAGGCATTGTCCTTGGTTGGATTTGGCAGGTAATCATAAATGGTATTCTTCTCAGGCAGGGAGTTACCATTGTCAGTGATCCAAAGTATGGATTCTGGGGCTTGGTTGTCCTGATGAACTGGCAGAATATCGGATACATGATGGTCATATACATTGCCGGTATTCAGAATATTTCCCATGATC